>JBIKMY010000266.1:0-3773 GCA_044358945.1 Rubrivivax sp. | reverse complement strand
GCATCAACCACGGCGGCAGCCTGGAGGTGGCCAAGGCCATGGTCACGGCGGCGCACCGCGCCGGCTGCGAGATGGTCAAGCACCAGACCCATTTCGTTGAAGACGAGATGACCGAGGAGGCCCAGTCCATCTTCCCGCCCAACGCCGATGTGTCCATCTGGGAGGTGATGCGCCGCTGTGCGCTCTCGCCCGACGACGAGATCGAGCTCAAGCGCCACACGGAGGCGCTGGGGATGATCTACATCTCCACGCCGTTCTCGCGCGCCGCGGCAGACTTCCTGAACGACATTGGCGTGCCCGCCTTCAAGATCGGCTCGGGCGAGTGCAACCATGTGCCGCTGATCCGCCACATCGCGCGCTTCGGCAAGCCCGTGATCATGAGCACCGGCATGCAGACCATCGACAGCCTGCGCCCGAGCGTGGCCGCGCTGGATGCCTCGGGCATCGAGTACGCGCTGCTGGAGTGCACCAACCTGTACCCCTCGCCGCCGGAGATCGTCAGCCTGCAGGGCATCACCGAACTGCGCGCGGCCTTTCCGCGGGCGGTGATCGGGTTTTCTGATCACAGCATCGGCCCGGAGATGGCGCTGGCGTCCGTGGCGCTGGGGGCCTGCATCCTGGAGCGTCACTACACCGATACCCGCTACCGCAAGGGCCCGGACATCGCGTGCTCCATGGACCCCGCGGAGCTGAAATTCCTGATCGACCGCTCGCGCGAGATCCACACCGCGCTGCGCAACCCCAAGCAGCGCACCGCGCCCGAGGAAGATGTGTACCGCTTCGCCCGCGGCTCTGTGGTGGCTGACCGTGACCTTCTCGCAGGCCATGTGCTGACCGAAGCCGACATCTGGGCGCGCCGTCCCGGCTCGGGCGAGATCTCGGTGCAGCATTTCGACCGGCTGATCGGCGCACGCACCGCGGGGCCCCTGCGCCGCAACCAGCAACTGCGCTGGGCCGATCTGGTGGGTGTGGAGCGCCTGGATGACTGAGACTGCGCTTCCGCCCTGGTACCGGGGCACCGGGCGCAAGCTGCTCTTCGTCACCGGCACGCGGGCCGATTACGGCAAGCTCGAGCCGCTGGCGCGCGCGGCCCAATCGGCCGGCTATGTGATCGGCTTCTTCATCACCGGCATGCACATGATGAGCCGGTATGGCGAAACCAAGCTGGAGGTCAAGCGCTTCGCCGGGGCGGACTTCTTCGAGTTCGTGAATCAGCGCGAAGGCGACCCGCAGGACTTCATCCTGGCCAAGACCGTGATGGGCTTCTCCGATTTCGTGCACGAGCACCGGCCCGACCTCGTGATCGTCCACGGAGACCGCGTCGAGGCCCTGGCCGCAGCCATCGTCTGCGCCATGAAGTACATCCCCTCGGCCCATATCGAGGGGGGTGAAGTCTCGGGCACCATCGACGAGAGCATCCGCCACTGCAACACCAAGCTCTGCGCCACGCACTTCGTGAGTTGCGAGGAGGCGCGCGCCCGCGTGCTGGCCTTGGGCGAAGACCCCGGGCGGGTCTACACCATCGGCTCGCCCGAACTCGACGCCCACGCCCGGCCTTCGGGCGTCACCCTCGATGAAGTGCGGCGCTACTACGAGATTGCCTCACCGGATTTCGGCATCGCCGTCTTCCACCCCGTCACCTCCGAAGCCCACACCATGCAGGCGCAGGCCGAATCCCTGTTCGGCCGGCTGCAGGCCAGCGGCCGCTACTTCGTCGTCATCGCGCCCAACAACGACCCCGGCACAGACGGCATCTTCTCGGTGCTGAAGCGCCTGCCGTCCGAGCGCTTCAGGCTCATCCCCTCCATGCGCTTTGCCTACTTCTCTGAACTGATGCGTCATGCCGCGGTGATGGTGGGCAACAGCAGCGCCGGCGTGCGCGAGGCCCCGTTCCTGGGCCTGCCCAGCCTGGATGTGGGCAGCCGCCAGCACCGCCGCGCCTTCGCACCGTCCATCACCGCGGCCTCGGCGTTCGACACTGACACCATAGACCAGTTCCTGACCCAGTCCTGGGGCCGCCGCTTCGAACCCGACCACAGCTTCGGCTCAGGCGAGGCCGCGCAAGGGTTCGTGCAGGTGCTGGACGACGCAGGGTTCTGGAAGCAGTCGCTGCAGAAGGCGTTTTGTGGGGGTGAAGGTGGGGTTGAGGGCAGGGTTGAAGGCCGGGCGGCGTGAATCATCAAGAAGAAAGGGAGTTGCATGTCCATCGAGAACGAGACCACGGATGAGCTGTCCTTGCTAGACATCCTGGATTTCCTGCGGGAAGAAGCCAGGATGATCCTGGCCACTGCCGGGGCGGCCACGCTTCTGGGTCTGGCAGCAGCTTTCCTGCTGCCTGAGAAGTTCGTGGGCAGCGCTTTGCTGGAACCCGCCAAGGTGCTTGGCAAACCCATCGATCCGCCTGCTGTGCTGGCCGAGAAGATGCGGTCGCCCACCTACTACGCCGCGTCCACCCTGGCTGCCTGCAACTTCGCAGGCAAGCGCAATGCCGCCCAGGAGTTTGTCAAGGAACTGGGGCCGAAGGTGGGCCGCCAAAGCGCGTTCGTGTCCGTCGACGTCAAGCTGGCTTCAACAGACCTGGTACGTCAATGCCTCAATGCAGTGGTAGACGACGTCAAGAAGGAGCAAGCGCTTCTGGCCACCCAGCAGATTGCCGTGGCCAAGGAGCGTCTCAAGCGCGAAGAAGAAAAGCTGGCCGTGGCCGAGAACTTCATGAACTCGCTGTCCAGCAAGACCTTGGCGCAGGCGCGCAACTCCTTGGGCGCAGATGTCACCGGGTCCACATTGGTGTTCGTGGCCATGCAGGCCAAGCAGATCGAGATTGCCGGCCTGAAGACTTCCATTGACAACCTCAGCATGGAACTGGCCGAGCCGCAGACCAAGCTGGCCGGCCTGGCCGTGCCGATGGACATCCCGGAGGTGAAGGTCGAACCCAAGCGGGCGCTGATCACTGCGGCCTCTCTGGCGGCCGGGTTCTTTCTGGGGCTGCTGGTGGCCGTGGCCCGGCGAGCACTGCGGCGGGCCCGGCCTGCTCCAGGTCTGCCAAGGGCTTCAACAGGGATGAACTGAGCGCAGTCGTTGGGCTCAGCCCGATTGAAGCCGTCCCCTGACCGCCTTTGTGAGCAAGTAAAGCTTACCGCGAGCGCCCGTACTTCTCGGTATCGACACTACCTTCCTCCAACAGACGTCGGGCGGTGAGTGCCGACCGCTGGTCAATCAGGGCGACGATCTTGGCCACGATCGGCTGATCCGCGTAAGCCGGTGAGGCCTGCAGTCGGCGGCTTGCGGTGGGCAGGTCTTGCGCCAGACGTAGCACGCGCTTTTTGGTCTGGGCCTTGGACAGCCCGGCGCCGTCTGCAAATTGTGCCCAGTGCCGGGCCTGCACCTCCGAAAACTTGTACTTGCCGCCCAGCTTCATAGCCATCTTGGGTGTGAGCTGGTCGTATACCGCTGTGGACATCAGGTCATAGAGCGGCGCCAGCGTGGGCGCAGCCCCCGCGTACAGCAGCGAGAAATTCTTGGCGTGTGCGTCATGGTTGCCGATCAAGGCATTGAACACCACGGCGTCCAACAGCCGCAGCACCTGCGGGGCGCTGGGCCGGGTGGCTTTGCGCAGCAGGTCAAAGCAAGACTTCAGGTCGGGACCGCCTTCGTTCTGGTACTTCATCTCGGGAACCACGCCCAGGGCCTGGCAGAAATCCTCTTGATGAATGCGCACCAGTCGCCCATCAGCATCCTCAAGGCGGTCGTAACGGGAGACCAGCAGCACGTGA
>JBIKMY010000267.1:0-3773 GCA_044358945.1 Rubrivivax sp. | reverse complement strand
GGCCAGGCGCGCCAGCAGTCCCGCCGGTATGGCCGCCACCGCAGACTCGATGAGCCGGTCTTCCAGGGCCTGGGCGTTCCGCGGGTCCCGGTCAGGTTCAGCGGGGGGCTCCTCTGCTTCAGAAGGCGGTGGCTTGTCCAGGCCGTCAGGGGAGTCTGGAGGGTCTGGCGGTGCAGGCGGGTCCTGCTCGGGTGGGGGGCTCGGCGGCTCCTGCGGCGGGGCCGTGTCCTCCTGAGGCGCTTCAACCACCGGCTGACGGGTAGCCCGCGGCGCCAGCACCAGGCGCGCTGCCAGTGCCGCGTCGTCGCCATCGGCCACCGTCGCGCCGCGCAGCGCGGCCGCTGCACGGGCGCAGCGCACTGCTGCCCAGGCCGCGCGGGGGGAGTCCACGCCCAGCGCCAGCGTGGCCGCGCAAAGGGCCTGCACGATGTCGTCCGGCACGGTCACCTCAGGCAGGCGTGAGCGCGCCTGCGCCACCTCGTGGGCCATCGTGGCATCGGCCGTGACCACATCGCGCACAGACAGTTCGGTCAGGTCCACCCACAGGCCCAGCCGGTCGGCCAGCGCGGCCGAGGGCGGACGGTCCTCGCCCTGGGATTCGTCCAATGCCACCACGGCCACGCGGGCGCTCAAGTGCTGCGCCAGGCCGTCGCGCTCCAGGCGAACGGCGGACGTGTCCAGCGCCGCGCACAGATGGGCCGCGTTGACCGCCGGCATGCGCTCGGCCATGGCCGCGACCACGATGCCGCCATCGGCCTGGTGCAGCAGGCCCGCCTGGGCCACAGGGCGCCCGGCGGCCAGCGTGGCCGAAAGATCCAGGCCGCCGAGCAGGCGGTCTTCGCTGGCCGAAGCAGGCAGGCGCGGCAGCGGCATGCCGGCGGGCGCCAGGGCCTGCAACAGGGACAGCCAGGCGTCACGCACCGGCCCGGCCGGTGCACGCAGCAGCACTCCCCCTAAGCCAGCAGGGTCCACCAGCAACAAGGCGGCTGCCTGGAAGGCGTCGCCGGCTTGCAGCGCCTGCACGGCCCCAGACCCTGAAAGGCCCGCTGGCGCGGAAGGCGGCTCAGCCCCCAGGGCAGAGGGCCCACCCCGCCGGGCGGGCGGCGCCTCAGTGGGGGAAGAGTTCGGCGAGGGCACGGTCCACCCGCACGGTGGCGTCGGACTCGTCCAGCGGGTCGCGGCGCAGGCGGTGACGCAGGGCCGGGCGGGCCACCTGGCGCAGTTGGGCGTCCCCCACCACGGCCACGCCCTCCAGCGCGGCCAAGGCGCGGGCGGCGCGCATCAGGGTGAGCTCGCCGCGCAGGCCGTCGGTGCCCAGCGCCATGCAAAGCTGCGCTGAGCGCTCCAAGGCGGCGTCCGGCACCACCACCGACGCCAGCCGTTGCCGTGCAGCGACGATGCGCTTGCGCGTGCGGTCCTCGTCCTTCTTCCACTTGGCGGCAAAGGCCTCGGGGTCGCGCTCGTAGGCGTCACGGCGTTTGACCACTTCCACCCGGGTGGGCAGGTCGGTGGGCGTCTTCACGTCCACGGCCAGGCCAAAGCGGTCTTGCAGCTGCGGCCGCAACTCGCCTTCTTCCGGGTTGCCACTGCCCACCAGGACGAAGCGCGCCGGGTGCCGCACGCTCAGGCCCTCGCGCTCCACCACGTTCTGACCCGAAGCGGCCACGTCGATGAGCAAATCCACCAGATGGTCTTCCAGCAGGTTGACCTCGTCGATGTACAGAAAGCCCCGGTGCGCCCGCGCCAGCAGCCCCGGTTCGAAGGATTTCACGCCCTGGCTCAGGGCACGCTCGATGTCCAGCGCCCCCACCACGCGGTCTTCCGTGGCGCCCAGCGGCAGGTCCACCACCGGCACCGGCACCTTGGCGGACTTGTTACGGGCGCGCGCCTCGCAGACCTCGGCGCTGCCGCACGTGGGCGCGGCCTGGGGGTCGCACCCGTAGCGGCAGCCGGCCACCACCGTCATGGGCGGCAGGAGCGCGGCCAACGCCCGCACCGCCGTGGATTTACCGGTGCCCCGGTCCCCGAAGATCAACACGCCGCCCACGCCCGCATCCACCGCCGCGATCAGCACGGCCAGCTTCATCTCGTCCTGACCGACGATGGCGCTGAAGGGGAAGGGTGTGGGCATCGTAGGAATTCTTCGGGGCGACACGCCGCATTGACGTATCAAAGTGTCAATCGAGTATACCGACCGACCGGCCTGACAGCCAAGCCGAAGCGCCAAAGCGCGCTACCATCCTGCCCCGTTCCCACAGCCCCTGGATCCACACCATGCACCGCTGTGACCCCGCGAAGCCGTCGGCCTTCGCCCGTCGAGCCTCGCCGGACCGTTCCGGCACCACCCCCGTCAGAGCCCTGGCCGCGGCGCTGACCTTGCCGCTGCTGGCCACGCTGGCGCTGGCCGGCCCACCTCCCGGCCACCGCAGCTTTCCAGCCCACGCCCTGCGCGGCGAACTGCTGATCGGCGCGGCGCCTCAGGCCCTTCTCAACGGCCAAGCCGATCGCCTGGCGCCTGGCGCCCGCATCCGTGGTGAGGACAACATGCTGCGGCTGCCCGCCAGCGTGGTGGGCCAGTCGCTGGTGGTGCACTACACCCGTGAGCTGTCCAGCGGCCTGCTCATGGAGGTGTGGATCCTGAACCGCGCCGAGCTGGACAACCGGCCCTGGCCCTCCACGCCTGCGGAGGCCACCCGCTGGCGGTTCGACCCCGTCAGCCAGCGCTGGGCGCGCTGATCCACCACGAGCCTTGCGCCCTCACCAGGGCTTGCGCAATTCGAGTCACAGAGGATTCCCATGGACAACCCCCTGCCCCCCAAGAAGGTCTACATCCGCACCTTCGGCTGCCAGATGAACGAGTACGACTCAGACAAGATGGCCGACGTGCTGCGCGCCGCGGAAGGCTATGAGCCCACGCCCGACCCGGAGCAGGCTGACCTGATCCTGTTCAACACCTGCTCGGTGCGCGAAAAGGCGCAGGAAAAGGTGTTCAGCGACCTCGGACGCGTGAAGCATCTGAAGAAGAAGGGCGTGCTGATCGGCGTGGGCGGCTGCGTGGCCAGCCAGGAGGGCGCGGCCATCGTCGAGCGCGCGCCCTATGTGGATCTCGTCTTCGGCCCGCAGACCCTGCACCGCCTGCCGCAGATGATCCAGGAGCGCCAGCGCGCCAGCAAGGCACAGGTGGACATCAGCTTCCCGGAGATCGAGAAGTTCGACCACCTGCCCCCCGCCAAGGTGGAGGGTGCCAGCGCCTTCGTCTCCATCATGGAAGGCTGCTCCAAGTACTGCAGCTACTGTGTGGTGCCCTACACCCGCGGTGAAGAGGTCAGCCGCCCGTTCGAGGACGTGCTGGTGGAGGTGGCCGGTCTGGCCGACCAGGGCGTCAAGGAGGTCACCCTGCTGGGGCAGAACGTCAACGCCTGGCGCGGCAAGATGGGCGAGACCGACGAGATCGCCGACTTCGCCCTGCTGCTGGAGTACGTGGCCGAGATACCGGGTATCGAGCGCATCCGCTACACCACCAGCCACCCCAACGAGTTCACGCCGCGCCTGGTGCAGGCCTACGCCAAGCTTCCGAAGCTGGTGAACCACCTGCATCTGCCGGTGCAGCACGGCAGCGACCGCATCTTGATGGCCATGAAGCGCGGCTACACCGCACTGCAATACAAGAGCACCATCCGCGCGCTGCGCAAGGTGCGGCCCGACCTCAGCCTGTCCAGCGACTTCATCGTCGGCTTCCCTGGCGAGACCGAGGAGGACTTCGGCAAGATGAT
>JBIKMY010000264.1:0-3793 GCA_044358945.1 Rubrivivax sp. | reverse complement strand
CGGCGAGGTGATGAAGGTGTCAGGCCGCCTGTGGCTTAGCCGAGAAGACCTTCAGCGGTCGTGGAAGCCCTGGGTACGCGGCTCGCTCTTCGGGTTTCCCATCGGGGCGCTGCCCGCTGGGGGCGCTGAACTTCCCACCCTGCTGTCTTACTACACAGAGCGCAAACTCTCACGCAATCCGCAGGAGTTCGGCCACGGCGCCATCGAGGGAGTAGCCGGTCCGGAGGCTGCGAACAACGCGGCAGCCGCTGGCGTGCTGATGCCTCTGTTGACACTGGGCATCCCCACCTCGGCCACCGCAGCGATCATGCTGTCGGCGTTCCAGGGCTACGGCATCCAGACGGGTCCGCAGTTGTTTTCCCAGCAAGGCAGCCTGGTGTGGACGTTGATCGCAAGCCTCTACATCGGCAACGTCATCCTGCTGGTACTGAACCTGCCGCTGGTAGGGCTCTGGGTGAAACTGCTGAAGATTCCTCCTCCCTGGCTGTATGCCGGGATCATCATCGTCTCGGTTGCGGGCGTGTATGGCGCCGGCAACTCGGTCTTCAACGTTGGCCTGCTCTTTGTCTTCGGTGTGCTGGGCTTCTTCATGAAACGGATGGACTTTCCCGCCGCGCCGATGATCGTGGGCCTGATCCTGGCGCCGATGGCCGAGCAGTCAATGCGGCAGGCGCTCACCATCAGCCAGGGTGAATGGTCCACCTTTCTCACCCGTCCGCTGTCAGCCAGCCTTCTGGGCGTGGCGGCACTGCTGCTCGTGGTGCCGCCGCTTTTGCGGTGGCGTGGCCGTGGCGGCTGAGGCGCGGGGCCAGTCGGTACCAGCCGCGTCTGGCGTCCGGATCGACAAGTGGCTGTGGGCGGCCCGGTTCTTCAAGACCCGCTCCCTGGCGGTCCAGGCGCTGCAGGCTGGGCGGGTGGAGGTGCGTTCCGAACCGGCCAAGGCCTCAAGGCACCTGCGCCTGGGGGACGTCGTCACCATTCGACGCCCGCCGCTGCAGTGGACCGTGGAGGTCACCGGGCTCAGCGAGGTGCGAGGGCCGGCGCCTGCTGCCCGCGCCCTGTACCAGGAGACGCCGCAAAGTCTGGACTTGCGGCAGGCGGCCGAGACGGCGCTTCGGCTCGCCCCGGAGCCCGCACACTCGCGTCAGGAGGGCCGCCCCACCAAGCGAGATCGGCGTGACATGGTTCAGTGGGACCGCTGGAGCGTGGCCATCGACCCTTGAAATCAAAGGCAACGTCCCCAGGATGTGAGTCAGTCAGACCACCGTCCCCGCTCAAGGAGAGGGGCGCGATCAATCCTTTTCAGACCGTTCCATCCCCATGCAGCACGAGCCCTCCGACCATCCCCAGTCCGACGCCCCCTCGCCGAACGGCACCTCAGAGGGCGCCACGAGAGACAGCCCGCAAGCTGCGCCGACGTCGCAGCGCCTCGAAGACCTCG
Source organism: Rubrivivax sp. (assembly GCA_044358945.1). Classification (GTDB taxonomy): domain Bacteria; phylum Pseudomonadota; class Gammaproteobacteria; order Burkholderiales; family Burkholderiaceae_C; genus Rubrivivax. The sequence continues at coordinate 2,352 of JBIKMY010000264.1, read as the reverse complement.
AATCTCGGCTGGCTCAGATGTCTGACGCGTACCTGCGCGCCAAGGCCGAGGCCGAGAACATCCGGCGGCGCTCCGAGGAGGAGGCTGGCAAGGCACGCAAATTCGCCATCGAGGGCTTCGCGGAAAGCCTCCTGCCTGTGCGTGACAGCCTGGAGGCGGCCCTGGCGCTGCCCAATGCCAGCAACGAGCAGTTGCTGGAGGGAGTAAACGCCACACTCCGGCAACTCGCCCAGGCGCTGGAGCGAAACAAGGTGGTGCCGATCGATCCGCCCGCAGGCACCCGTTTCGACCCCCACCAGCACCAGGCGATCAGCATGGTGCCCGCCGACCAGGAGGCCAATACGGTAGTCAACGTCCTGCAGAAGGGCTACCTGATCGCCGAGCGTGTGCTGAGACCGGCCCTGGTCACCGTGGCTGCGCCGAAATGACGGCGCCTTGAAACACGGCAAACCAGCCACAACTCCCCCACATCACATCCTTCAATCGGAGCAAGAACACCATGGGCAAGATCATCGGCATCGACCTGGGCACCACCAACTCGTGCGTGGCCATCATGGAAGGCAACAGCACCAAGGTCATCGAGAACAGCGAGGGTGCGCGCACCACGCCGTCCATCATTGCGTATCAGGAAGACGGTGAGATCCTGGTGGGCGCCTCGGCCAAGCGTCAGGCCGTCACCAACCCCAAGAACACCCTGTACGCCGTCAAGCGCCTGATCGGGCGGAAGTTCACCGAGAAGGAAGTGCAGAAGGACATCGACCTGATGCCCTACACGATCGCCGCGGCCGACAACGGTGACGCCTGGGTGGAGGTGCGCGGCAAGAAACTGGCTCCGCCCCAGGTCAGCGCCGAGGTGCTGCGCAAGATGAAGAAGACCGCCGAGGACTACCTCGGCGAGGAAGTGACAGAGGCCGTGATCACCGTGCCGGCCTACTTCAACGACAGCCAGCGCCAGGCCACCAAGGACGCCGGGCGTATCGCCGGCCTGGAAGTCAAGCGCATCATCAACGAGCCCACCGCCGCGGCCCTGGCCTTCGGCCTGGACAAGCATGGCAAGGGCGACCGCAAGATCGCGGTGTTCGACCTGGGCGGCGGCACTTTCGACATCTCCATCATCGAGATTGCCGATGTCGATGGCGAGAAGCAGTTCGAGGTGCTGTCCACCAACGGTGACACCTTCCTGGGTGGCGAAGACTTCGACCAGCGCATCATCGACTACATCGTCACCGAGTTCCGCAAGGAGCAAGGCGTCGACCTGACCAAAGACGTGCTGGCCCTGCAGCGCCTGAAGGAGGCTGCCGAGAAGGCCAAGATCGAGCTGTCCAACAGCACGCAGACTGACGTCAACCTGCCCTACATCACTGCCGATGCCTCGGGCCCCAAGCACCTGAACATCAAGCTCACGCGCGCGAAGCTCGAAGCGCTGGTGGAGGAACTGATCGACCGCACCATCGAGCCCTGCCGCATCGCCATCAAGGATGCCGGCGTGAAGGTCAGCGAGATCGACGACATCATCCTGGTGGGCGGCATGTCGCGCATGCCCAAGGTGCAGGACAAGGTCAAGGAGTTCTTCGGCAAGGAACCACGCAAGGACGTCAACCCGGACGAGGCCGTGGCCGTGGGCGCGGCCATCCAGGGCCAGGTGCTGGGCGGTGAGCGCAAGGACGTGCTGCTGCTGGACGTCACGCCGCTGTCACTGGGCATTGAGACCCTGGGCGGCGTGATGACCAAGATGATCAAGAAGAACACCACCATTCCCACCAAGTTCAGCCAGGTGTTCTCCACGGCCGACGACAACCAGCCGGCCGTGACCATCAAGGTCTACCAGGGTGAGCGGGAAATGGCCACGGGCAACAAGAGCCTGGGCGAGTTCAACTTGGAAGGGATCCCGCCTGCGCCGCGCGGCCTGCCGCAGATCGAGGTCACCTTCGACATCGACGCCAACGGCATCTTGCACGTCAGCGCCAAGGACAAGGGCACGGGCAAGGAGAACAAGATCACCATCAAGGCCAATTCCGGCCTGAGCGAGGCCGAGATCCAGAAGATGGTCAAGGACGCGGAACTCAATGCCGCGGAGGACCAGAAGAAGCTGGAACTGGTGCAGGCCCGCAACCAGGCCGATGGCATGATCCACTCCGTGAAGAAGAGCCTGTCCGAGCATGGTGACAAGCTCGATGCAGGCGAAAAAGAGAAGATCGAGGCCGCACTCAAGGAGGCCGAAGAGGCGCTCAAGAGCGATGACAAGGCCGTGATCGACGCCAAGACCGAGGCGCTGATGAGCGCCAGCCAGAAGCTGGGTGAGAAGATGTACGCCGATCAGGCGGCAGCCGCTGCGGCGGCGGGCGCCGCGTC
>JBIKMY010000263.1:0-3794 GCA_044358945.1 Rubrivivax sp. | reverse complement strand
GGCGCCCCAGGCCATCACGGCTCTGGCGGGGCCTTCGCCCTGGGCCCGCCAGTCGCATACCGCGCCGGCGGCAGCGGCGAAGGTGTCCAGACCGGCCTGGTCCACCCCCTGCTCGCCGCTGAGATCGAGCACCCCGCCCTGCGCGGCCACGATGAGGGCGATGGCGGCCGCCACTTCCGGCTCCACGGCCAAGCCTGGCACCACCACGCCGTCGCCATTGAACTGGTTGGCGGCAAAGAGCGCGCTGGTGTCGGACAGATCGGCCAGCGACACCACCGGGTCATCGGGCCGACCCAATGCCGCCAGCAGTGCCCGGGCGGCGCCGGCCACCGCAGCACCGTCGGCCTGGGTTTCGTCCAGCGCCTGGATCGGCAGGCCGTCGCCCGGCTCGAACAGGATCTGCGGGTCGCGCAGCACTTCGCAGGTCCACTTCACGGCGGCCAGCAGGTCCGGCGCACGAACGCAACCTTCGCCCCGGCTGTCGATGAGCTGCAGGGTGTGCTCGTCCAGCTCCAGCCCGCCCGTGGGCACGGTCAGCACCGCCCAGAGCTTCTGGTCCAGCTGATCCAGGTTTCGCAGGTCGTCTGCGGTTTCGATGCAAACCTGGTCGAAGCCGCCGGTGCGAAAGAACTTCCAGCGATGCGCTGCACGTGCGTCGGATCTCGTGTTCATCATGAATGCCTTGGGTGAGGAACCAGGCCTTGCGCTGCGCGTACCACCGAAACCGGCAGGTCCGCAGACGGTAGCGCAAGGCGCGCTCGAGGGCGAATCATCCGCCGCTGCGGGGATGCCACCAAGAGGGTATTTCCCTGAGATGCCTCCCCAAAAAGGGGGCCGACGCTTCCAGGCCAGACCCTGGACGTGAGCATGCGCAACCGTCGCCCTGAGGCGCCGGGCACGATTTCCTCCTCGGTCGCTTGCCTTGCCGGCGGCACTTTCCAGGAGATCAGAACCATGCATGTCAAGCCTCTGCGTGCGCGCCGCACGTTCGTTCCTGCTCTTGCCGCCGCGTTGCTCGGACTGGCGGGCTGGGGTGCCCAGGCCCAGGGCTTTGCCGGCCTGTCCGCCGGCACCTCGCGCGCCGACATCGACTGCACCGGCACGCTCACCTGCGACCGAAGCGGCACCGCCTGGAAGGTCTTTGGCGGCTACATGTTCCACCCCAACTTTGGGGTGCAGGCCGATCTTTACCGGCAGGGCCGGGCCCGGTTTTCAGCCACGCTGGCTGACGGTTCGGTCGCCAGCGGGGAACTCAAGGGCGAGGGCCTGGGGCTTTACGGTCTGGCGGTGGCCCGGGAAGGCATCTGGTCCGTGTTCGGCAAGGCTGGATGGCTGACTTCCCGAAGCACCGGCACCCTTCGGGTGGCGGACTTGGGCAGCAGCAGCCGCGAGACCCACAGCCACTTCGGCTGGGGTGCGGGCGTGGGGGTGGATTGGGCCAAGAACCTGGGCGCCCGTCTGGAGTACGAACGTCTGCGCAGCCGCTTGCAGGGCGAGTCGGTCGATGTGGATCAGGTGACCGCCGGCATCGTCGCCCGGTTCTGAACGCGGCAGGCCTCATGAACCCCCTGCGCCGCCTTCTGGTCCATGTGGACGGCTCCCCACGCAGTGCCAAGCGGCTGCAGATGGCGCGAGACCTTGCCCTTTCCTGTGACGCGGGCGTGACCGCGATGCTGGCGGTGGAGCCGGCCTGGGTGGCCGTGCCCATGGCCGGCATGGGCGACGCGGGCGGCGCCGTCATGCTGCAGGCCGCCGAGGACGACCGCCGTCGGCGCGCCCGGGCGCTGTTTGATGCCCAGGTGGCCACCGCCGGCCCCGGCGTCACCTGGTGCGACGCGGGCAGCGCCCCCATCATCACCGCCTTTGCCCAGCGCGCCCTCTACAACGATCTGGTGGTGATGGGTCAGCACGACCCGGATGACGCCCTGGCCTGGGGCGTGCCCGGCGACTTCGTGGCTTCGGTGGTCATCGCCAGTGGCCGGCCGACCTTGGTGGTGCCCCGGACGGGGGACTACCCCAACGTGGGGCGCCGGGTGCTCGTGGCCTGGAAGCCCACGCGCGAGGCGGCCCGCGCCCTGAGCGCGGCCCTGCCGATGCTGCAGAGCGCGCAGGCGGTTGACGTGGCGCTGTGGTCGGAACCTTCGGACCAACTGGATGGCAGCCAGGCCGCGGCGAGGGACGTGTGGCTGGAGGACTGGCTGCAGTCCCATGGCGTGCAGGCGCAAATGCTGCACCAGGGCTCGAACGGGCGCGGCGTGGGCGATCTGCTGCTGTCGCTGGCGGCTGACCGCGGCAGCGATCTGCTGGTCATGGGTTGCTACGGCCACGCACGCGCTCGGGAATGGCTGCTGGGCGGCGTGACGCAGCGGGTGCTGCAATCGATGACGCTGCCCGTGCTGATGACGCACTGACCGGTCCCGGGACGGTCCGGGTGTCGGCTGCGGCGTGCCACGACGACGAGGACGAGCCGCTGTGATGCAGGACCCCTGCTTCCGCGGTCGGGTGGTGATGCTGGGGCTGGGCTGCGTGGGCCGTGGAGTGCTGCCGCTTCTGCTGCAGCACCTGCCCCTGGAGCCAGGCCGCCTGGTGTTGATCAGCCCCGACAGCCCGGCCCTGCGGCACGCTGCGGCGCAGGGTCACCCCGTGGTGCCCGAACGCGTCACCCGGGACAACCTGGCCCCCCTGCTGGCCCGTCACCTGCGGCCGGGTGACCTGTTGCTGAACCTGTCGGTGGGGGTGGACTCGGTGCCGCTGATCGCCTGGGCGCGCCAGCACGGTACTCTGTACGTGGACACGGCGCAGGAGCCTTGGGCCGACGAGGCCGGGCTGCCCGTCCCCCTGCGGACCAACCACGCCCGGCGGCGCGCGGTGCTGCGCCTGGGGCGCCGCCCGGGCAGCCCCACGGCCGTGCTGTGCCACGGCGCCAACCCGGGCTTGGTATCGCACTTCGCCAAAGAGGCGCTGCTGCACCTGGGCCGGCAACAAGGGCTGTGCACGGCCACGCCGGCCACCTCGCTGGACTGGGCCCAGCTCGCCCGCCAATTGGACGTGCGCGCCGTTCACATCGCCGAGCAGGACACCCAGTGGAGCCACACCCATCGCCTGCCCGGCGAGTTCGTCAACACCTGGTCGGTCCGGGGCTTCATCGAGGAAGCGATGCAGCCCGCCGAGATCGGCTGGGGCACGCATGAACGCCGGCTGCCCCCCGATGGCCACCGGCACCGCGGCCCTGCGCCGGGCATCTGGCTTTCCCAACCGGGCGCCGTCACGCGCGCCCTGACCTGGACCCCCCACATAGGCCCCACGCTGGGCCTGGTCATCACCCACATGGAAGCGCTGACGATGGCCCACTGGCTGACCATCGGGCCCCACCACCAACCGCACTGGCGGCCTACCGTCCATTACGCCTACCGGCCCTGCGACGACGCCCTGCTGTCGCTGCATGAGCTTGCCGGCGCCGGGTGGCGCCTGCCCACGCTCCAGCGGCATCTGGGGGACGACATCGTCGGTGGCGTGGACGAGCTCGGCGTGTTGATCGGCGGCCCCTCGGGTGGCGCGCTGTGGCTGGGCTCACGCCTGACGGCCGCCGACGCCCGCCAGGCCGCCCCAGGCAACAACGCGACGACGCTTCAGGTAGCCGCGGGCGTGATGGCGGCGGCGGTGTGGGCTACCCGTCACCCCGACCGCGGGCTGCTGGAGCCCGAGGATCTGCCGCACGACGAGATCTTGTCGCTGGCACGCCCCTACCTGGGCACGGTGGCCGCCCTGCGCACCGACTGGACGCCCCTGGACAG
>JBIKMY010000262.1:0-3802 GCA_044358945.1 Rubrivivax sp. | reverse complement strand
CGGGCCCGGCCAGACTCCACGAGCCTGCGTTTTGGAGGATGGTCACCGCGTCGCCGGTCAGGCCGGTTCTTCCCACTGCGTGCACAACCGCTCGGTCGGCTGCGGCGTGCAGCACCTGGTGGTGGACGCTGGTGGCGGGCAGATGCATGGTGTCCCACCGGCCTTCGCGGCGCAGGTGCAGCACCACGTGCCGCCAGGGGGGGGTGCCTGCAGGGGCCTGCCAGTTCAGACGCACCGAACCCGGCGGGCTCAAGGGCGTGAGCGTGACATCCGGCCGCGCAGGCGGTGGCTCCGCCAGCCAGGGCGTGGCGGGCGGCAGCGCCGGCTGGGCATAGAGGCCTTCGCGCAGGCGATCGGCCACGCCCTCGCGGTTGGCGACCAGTGCGGCCATGCTGAAGTGCAGGTGGCCTGCGGCCAACGGGTTGGCGGCGCTGCGCTCGCGCACCACGCCAATCTGCGCCAGCACTTCCTGTGGGGTGTAGGGCCGCTGGCGCTCGCCAATGCGGCTGGTGAACAGGCCCGCCCAGATGTGGCGGCCTCGCGGGTTGTCGCGCAGCCAGGCGTCCAGCAGCACGGGAAAGGCCTGCGCCGTCTGCGCGATGGGCCAGTACAGCTGCGGCGCCAGGTAGTCCAGCCAGCCCTCGCTGAGCCATCGCTCCACGTCGGCGTGAAGTTGGTCGTACTGGCTGAAGCCGGTGATACCGGGGGGGCGCCGGTCGGGCCGGGGCAGGCCGAAGGGGCTGATGCCAAAGCGCACCCAGGGCTTGGCCATGTGGATGGCCGCGTGCAGGCGCTCGATCAGCCCGTCCACCTGGGCGCGGCGCCAGGCGGCGCGGTCGGCCGGAGCCCCGGCGCGCTGCCAGGCGGGCTCATCGGGGAAGGGCAGGTCGCGCCCCTGCGCATCCTTGAGCGGGTAGGGGTAGAAGTAGTCGTCGATGTGCACGCCGTCGATGTCGTAGCGCTGCACCACGTCCAGGACCACGTCCACCATGCGCTGTGCGGCGCGGGGCTCGGCCGGGTCCATCCACAGCAGGTCGCCGTAGCGCTTGACGATGGCTGGGTCGGTGGTGGCAATGTGATGGGCCGCCAGCGGGGTGGTGGCCGTGGAGTGCCGGGCCCGGTAGGGGTTGAACCAGGCATGCAACTCCAGACCGCGGCGATGGGCCTGGTCCACCCACTCGGCCAGTGGGTCCCATGGCGTGTCAGGCGCACGGCCGCTGGCGCCGGTGAGGTACTCCGACCAGGGCTCCAGGGCCGAGGGGTAGATCGCGTCGGCGGCCGGTCGGACCTGCAGGACGATGGCGTTCAGGCCGATGGCCCGGGCCTTGTCCAGCAGTTCCAGCATTTCGGCGCGCTGCTGGGCAGCGCCCAGGCCGCGGCGGCTCGGCCAGTCGATGTGGGCGACGGTGGCCACCCAGGCGGCGCGGAACTCGCGGGCGATGGGGGGTGGGGTGTCCGCGGACTGGTCTGAAACCGCGGGGGAAGGGGCGGTGGACGCGGAAGCCGCGGGGGGCAGCGTCTCCCGCGGGCCGGTTTCCGCTCGGCTACCCGGCCCTTCTGCGCGTACGACCGCCGGTGCGGCGCAACCCGTCCACCAGGGGCTGCCCAGGCCTGCGGCGGCCAGGCCCAGCAGCCGACGCCGGGCGGGTGCAGCGGCCTCGCTGGCGGGCCTCTGGCTCATGCCTGCGGTTCCCGTGGCTCCAGGCCGTGACCGCGATCGTCCGGGGGCGACGGCCTGAGCTCACGTTGCAGCCACATCACGTCGTGCCAGGCGCCGAACTTGTGGCCGCCCCGCTTGAAGACGCCCACCGGTTCGAATCCGACGGCGCGGTGCAGGCCCAGGCTGGCATCGTTGGGCAGCACCACCACGGCCAGGGCATTGCAGTAGCCCAGGTCCGACAAACGCTCGAACAAGGCCTGGTACAGGGCCTGCCCGATGCCCCGGCCCTGCCACCCCGGGCGTACGTAGGCCGAGGTCTCGATGGACCAGCGGTAGGCTGCACGCTCGCGATGGGTGCTGCCGTAGGCGTAGCCCACGCACTGTCCGTCCTCCTCCGCCACCAGCCAGGCCCAGCCGTTCAGCGCCTTGGCAATCCGCTGTGCGAACACCTCGGCTGTCGGCACCTCTGTCTCGAAGGACACGGCCGTGCCCTCCACGTAAGGGCGGTAGATCTCCAGCAGGCTGGCGGCTTCAGCCACGGTGGCATCGCGAATCAAGGGCATGGCAAGGTCTTCAGCTGTCCAGTGGCCGAGGATGGGCGCTTGTCCCGCCGGAGGGTCGCCTTTGCACCTGCTGGTAGCGGGGGCGCATCGGCGTCATCGGTCCCCTCCTGCTGCGAGGCAGTGATACTTCGATTGCCAGCAGGCAAGGTGCGTCTTCGCTTTCACCCGCTGGCGGTTCAAGGAATGTGACCGATGTGGTTGTTGATTCTCGAGGCCCTGGGCGCGCTGGCGCTGCTGGTGTTCCTCGTCTGGTGGACCATGTTTTCCGGACGCAAGCGTGGCGAGCGCGAGGACGAAGGCCGGGATTCCCGCTGACGACGCCTCAGCCGAGTGGTCTGCGGTCAGTGCAGGGATGCCGGCGACACCAGATCGAAGGCCTCCACGGGCGCGTCGAACGGCCTGGCATCCTCGGTCATGCAGAAGAAGGTACCCCGCATGCTGCCGTGTGGCGTGGACAGTTGCGTCCAGCTGCTGTATTCGAAGACTTCGCCTGGCTTGAGCACCGGTTGCTGCCCCACCACCGCCAAGCCGCGCACCTCCTGGGTGCGGCCATGCGCGTCGGTCACCAGCCACTGCCGGGCCACGAGTTGCGCCGTGCAATCGCCGGTGTTGCGGATGGTCACCGTGTAGGCGAAGGCAAAAGGCCCCTCAGGCGGCTGGGAGCGGTCGGGCAGGTACTGCACGCGCACGCTTGAACTGAACTCGGATCGTGACATCGCGCGAGTTTAAGATCGTCCGCATGACCACGTACCGCATCGCCCCGTCCATCCTCTCGGCTGACTTCGCCCGCCTAGGCGAGGAGGTGCGCAACGTGCTGGCGGCCGGCGCCGACTGGATCCACTTCGACGTGATGGACAACCATTACGTGCCCAACCTCACCTTCGGGCCCATGGTGTGCCAGGCCTTGAGGCCGCATGCGGTCAAGCCTGACGGCAGCCCCGCGCCTATCGATGTGCACCTCATGGTGCAGCCGGTGGACGCCCTGGCCCAGGCCTTTGCGAAGTCGGGTGCGGATCTGGTGAGCTTCCACCCCGAGGCCAGCGCGCACGTGGACCGCACGTTGCAGCTCATCCGCGCCGAGGGTTGCAAGACCGGCCTGGTGTTCAACCCCGCGGCGTCGCTGGACGTGCTGGAGTGGACCATCGACCAGCTGGACCTGGTGCTCATCATGAGCGTGAACCCGGGGTTTGGTGGCCAGAGCTTCATCGACGGTGCGCTGCGCAAGATCGAACGCGTGCGCAAGCTCATCGACGCCACGGGGCGCGACATCCGCCTGGAAGTCGATGGTGGCATCAAGGTGGACAACATCCGCCGCGTGGCCGATGCGGGCGCCGACACCTTCGTGGCCGGCAGCGCCATCTTCGGCAAGCCCGACTACCGGGCCGTCATCGACTCGATGCGACAGGAACTCTCGCGGGCTGCGGGCGGGTGAACAGCGCGTTCAGCAGCGCGCACGCCGTCCAGCAGATCCAGGCCGACCACAGCGTGTGGCTCGGGTAGTGCGCACCGCGCAGCAGTTGCGCCCCACCGAAGAGCGCGCCGAAGGCCAGCACCCCCAGAAGCCAGATCCGCGCGGCGC
>JBIKMY010000261.1:0-3812 GCA_044358945.1 Rubrivivax sp. | reverse complement strand
GGCTATGCCTTCAACCTGGCGGCCATCACCGCGGCCATCTGCATGGGCCGCGAGGCGGGTGACGACCCGGCGCGCCGCTACACCGCGGCCATCGCCGCCGGCGTGTTCTACGGCCTGGCCGGGCTGGCCGGCGGCGCCGTGGTGGGCTTGCTGCAGGCCTTCCCGCGCGAGCTGGTGCTGGTGGTGGCGGGCCTGGCCCTGCTGGGCACCATCGCCACCGGGCTGGCCACGGCCTTGAAGGAGGAGGCCCACCGCGATGCGGCCATGATCACCTTCCTCGTCACCCTGTCGGGCGTGTCGCTGGCCGGCATCGGCTCGGCCTTCTGGGGCGTGGTGGCTGGCACGATGGCGCTGCTTGTGCAGCGCAGACAGACGCCCACCTTCAGATGAGCTGCACCGGGACCTCTTGACGAGGTGCATGGAAGGCAGGAGTTCGAACCTTGAACAGGAATGAACAGGACCTCTGTACGGTAAAGTGCCGTATCAACTTCGGAGCCCTACATGACTGCCGCCGCCCGTTTCGACCTCAAGATGGATGCTGCTGACAAGGCGGTCGTGGCCCAGGCGGCGGCCCTGCTCGGCACCACGATGGCCGGCTTCGTGCGCATGGCCGCCAAGGAGAAGGCCCAGGCGCTGCTGGAACGCGAAGCGCGGGTCACGCTTACTGCCCGTGACTTCGGTGAGTTCACGGCCGCGCTGGATTTGGCGTTCGCCCCCAATCCGGTCCTCAAGGCCGCTCTGACGCAGGTGCGCCGCAGGGTGCGCCGTGCTTGAGGACCTTCCCCTTGACCCGGCCGTACACGACCGGCAGGCGTTCACGTGCGGAGTCCCCGCGCTTGACGAGTATCTGCAACGGTTTGCGCATCAGCATCGACAGCGGGGCATCAGTTCGATCTACGTCCTGACGGATTCGGCTCAGCCCGAGCACATCCTGGGCTACTACACCCTCAGTGCGGCCGAGGTGGACGCGCAGCGCCTGGAGGATGCCGAGCGCAGGAGATTGCCCAGGTATCCGGTGCCTTGCTTTCGCATCGGCCGTCTCGTCTGCAACGAAGATCAGCAGGGGCGCGGCATGGGCAAGTTGCTGCTGGCTTGCGCCATTGACCGTTGCCTGAAGGCGCGACATCAGGTGGCCGCCTATGCCCTGCTGGTCGATGCGAAGGACGCCGCCGCCAAGGCTTTCTATCTTCACTTCGGGTTCAAGACCTTCCGGGATACGCCGCTGACGCTCTACCTCCCGCTGGGTCGATAGCTCTGTGCTGAGGCACTGTCACCGGCACGACCGCCCTGCTTGTGCAACAGTCGCAGATCTGTTCCCTCACTTGAACCCTCGCGTCGTACTGCACTGGCCGTCCCCATGGCCGGCGGTGGTGGCGGCAGCGAGGTGATGTTGCCGACATGCAGATTCTTTTCGTTGCCGACCCGCTGGAGTCCTTCAAGACCTACAAGGACTCCACCTTCACCATGATGCGAGAGGCCGCGCGCCGGGGCCACACGCTGCTGGCCTGCGAGCCACGCGAGCTGCGCTGGCAGCAAGGCCGGCCAGTGACAGGGAGCATCCGCGAGATCACCCTCACGGGCGAGGCCGATGACTGGTTCACCACCGTGGCCACGCATGCCGACCTGCCCCTGCGCGACACCGGCGCCGTGGTCATGCGCAAGGACCCGCCCTTCGACAGCGAGTACTTCTACGCCACGCACCTGCTGGGCCAGGCCGAGCGCGAGGGTGCGCGGGTGTTCAACAAGCCGGCCGCCCTGCGCGACCACCCGGAAAAGCTGGCCATCCTGGAGTTTGCGCAGTGGATCGCCCCCACGCTGGTCACGCGCAGCGAAGACGACATCCGGGCCTTCCACGCCGAGCACCGCGACATCATCCTCAAGCCGCTGGATGGCATGGGCGGCATGGGCATCTTCCGTGTTGGGCCCGATGGCCTGAACCTGGGCGCCATCAGCGAGACGCTCAACCGCGGTGGCGCGCAGACCGTGATGGTGCAGAAGTACCTGCCCGCCATCGCCCAGGGCGACAAGCGCGTGCTGGTGATCGGTGGGCAGGCGGTGCCTTATTCCCTGGCACGCATCCCCCAGGGTAGCGAGGTGCGCGGCAACCTGGCCGCCGGCGGCAAGGGCGTGGCCCAGCCGCTGACCGAGGCCGACCGCGCCATCGCGCAGGCTCTGGGGCCGGTGCTTGCTGCACGCGGGCTGCTGCTGGTGGGCCTGGACGTCATTGGCGACCGCCTCACCGAGGTCAACGTCACCAGCCCCACGTGCTTCCGCGAAATCATGGACCAGACGGGCTTTGACGTCGCGGCGATTTTCCTGGATGCGCTGGAGGCTGCGGTGGCGGCAGCCGTCTGATCGCCGGACCCGGCAGCGCTGTCGGCCCGTCCTCCCTGCAATTTCCACGTTGAACCCATGAACCTAGTCGATGCCCTGAACCACTGCGCCGCCCACGCCCCGGAGTACGGCGGCGGCCTGAGCAACCACCTGCCCATGACCCTGTTGGCGCTGGAGCGGCTGGGTGCGGATGACGCCCGCCGGTCGGCCTTTGCAGCGGCCTACACCCCCCGGCTGCAGCCCGCACCGCCCGCGCAGCCCTGGCCCGCGGGCGACCCCTGGCCCGACCGGCTGGGCCAGTACGAGGCCTGGCCTGCGTACCGCGCCCTGTTCACCGAGTGGATCGTGCAGGAAGGCGCCAGCGACATGCTGGGCCAGGTGCTGCCGCAGCTCATGCCGGGCGTCAGCGCCGCCGCCTTCCACGGCCTGATCCGCACCGCCTACGCCCTGCGCAGCGGCCATCTGGGTGAACTGGCTGACGCGCTGGCCTACTGGGCCTGCCGCCACCAGCGGCTGGGCGCGATGCACAACCCGCAGGCCGGTACGGCCCGCGCTCCCGCCACGGACGACCCGGTGGCCCTGCTGCGTGAGCTGCGGTCCGGCCGTTCCCGGGCCGAGCTGATCAGCGACCAGATCCGCGATGCCGCGGCCGACGGCCGCGTCAGCCGCGTGGCTGCGCGCCTGTTCGTGGACGAGGGCACGCCCGAGCGCCTGGCCCGCGCCGCGGCTTTTGCCTATGCGCACACAGGCAGCTTCACCGCGCTGCACCTGGTCACGGGAACGCACGCCATGCGGGTGGTAACGCGCTTCGTCGACGAGCCGTTGACCGCCTGGGCCTGGTACTGGCAGGCCTTCGCCCATGCCGTGGTGGCCGCGCGCCTGAAGCCCCTGCCCCCGGCCCCGCTGCTCCCCTGGGCCGCCCTGGTCGCCAAGGCACGGGCGAGCAACGACGAGCACCTCATCAAGCTGGTGGAAAGCTGCCGCGAGGAAGAGAAGGCCTACGCCCGGCGAGGCGACACGCTGTGGCGCGCAGCGGCCTCGCGGGCGGTGGCGGCTTGAGCGCGGTCGCCCGCACGGCTGCGCCTTCCTTCACGCAGCCGCAGGTGTTCCCTGCGGCCCGCTCTGGCCGCAGGGCGGACCATCACGCCCCAGGGACAATCCCCGTATGGCCCTGCTGACCCTCACCAACGCCCATCTCGCCTTCGGGCATGTGCCCTTGCTCGATGGCACCGCTTTCTCGCTGGAGGCGGGCGAGCGCGTGGCGCTGATCGGGCGCAACGGTACGGGCAAGTCTTCGTTGCTCAAGGTGCTGGCCGGGGTGGAGCGGCTGGACGATGGCCTGCTGCAGCAGCAAGGCGGGGTGCGGCGCGTCTACGTGCCGCAGGAGCCGCAGTTTGCCGAGGGCGCCACCGTCTTCGAGGCGGTGGCCGAAGGGGTGGCGCAGGCCCGCGCGCTGCGCGAGCGCTACGAGGCCCTGG
>JBIKMY010000015.1:0-14460 GCA_044358945.1 Rubrivivax sp. | reverse complement strand
CAGTTGCGGTCTGTGGACGTCGGGCGCAACACGGTGGTGCCCGCCACCGGCTTGCGTGACTCCTCCATGCTCACCGAGGACGAAAATATCGTCGACATCCGGTTCACCGTGCAATACCGGCTCAAGGATGCCCGGGCCTACCTGTTCGAGAACTTCCGCCCGGACGAGGCGGTGGTCCAGGCCGCAGAGTCCGCCGTGCGGGAGATCGTGGGTCGAAGCAAGGTGGACCAGGTGCTCTATGAGCAACGGGACGCCATCGCCACAGACCTCATGAAGTCGCTGCAGGCCCAACTGGACCGGCTCAACGCGGGCATCGTGGTGGCCAATGTCAACGTGCAGAACGTTCAGGTTCCTGAACAGGTTCAGGCTGCTTTCAATGATGCCTTCAAGGCAGGCGCCGACCGGGACCGCTTCAAGAACGAGGGCCAGGCCTATGCGAGTGACGTGATCCCCAAGGCCCGGGGCACGGCGGCGCGCTTGCGTGAAGAGTCCGAGGGCTATCGCTCCCGCGTCATTGCGCAGGCCGAGGGCGATGCGCAGCGCTTCAAGTCTGTGTTGACCGAGTACCAGAAGGCGCCGGCCGTCACGCGCGACCGCCTGTACATCGAGACGATGCAGCAGGTGTATTCCAACGTCACGAAGGTGATGGTGGATACCCGAAGCGGGTCCAACCTCCTTTACCTTCCGCTGGACAAGATCCTCCAGCAACAAGGTGCCCCGTCGGCTGCGGCACCCGCCGCCGCTCCGACAACCGACGCCCCCGCCACAACGGGAACGGTCCCACCCGCCGACATCAGGTCGCGCGACGGCTCGCGCTCGCGCGACCGTGAAGGCCGTTGATTGGAGATCGCCTCATGAACCGTATTGGCATTGCTCTTTCGGGCCTGCTGGCCTTGATCCTTGTCGCTGGCTCGACGCTGTTCGTCGTGGATCAGCGCCAGGTGGGCGTGATCTACGCACTGGGTGAGATCAAGGAAGTCATCACCGAACCCGGGTTGAAGTGGAAGCTGCCGCCGCCCTTCCAGAACGTGGTGTTCCTGGACAAGCGTGTGCAGACCCTCGATAGCCCCGAGACTCGGCCCATCTTCACCGCAGAGAAGAAGAGTCTGGTCATCGACTGGCTGGTGAAGTGGCGAATCAGCGAACCGCGTCAGTTCATCCGCAACAACGGCGTGGACTTTCGTAACCTGGAAAGCCGGCTGAGCCCGGTGGTCCAGGCCGCCTTCAACGAGGAAGTGACCAAACGTGATGTGCGCAGCGTGCTGTCGGGCGAGCGGGAGAAGGTCATGAACGACGTGCGCAATCGGCTTGCGGACGAAGCCAAGTCCTTCGGTATCGAGATCATCGATGTCCGGATCAAGCGAGTCGACTTCGTTGCCGACATCACGGACTCTGTCTACCGCCGGATGGAATCAGAGCGCAAACAGGTGGCCAATGAACTTCGATCACAAGGCGCTGCCGAGGGCGAGAAGATCAGGGCGGACGCCGATCGCCAGCGGGAAGTGATCATTGCCGAGGCCTACAGAGACGCCCAGAAGATCAAGGGCGAGGGCGACGCCAAGGCATCGGCGCTGTACGCGGAATCTTTCGGCCGTGACCCCCAGTTCGCCCAGTTCTACCGCAGTCTCGAGGCCTACCGCGCCACCTTCCGCAGCAAGTCTGACGTGATGGTGGTGGAGCCTGGAAGCGACTTCTTTAGGGCCATGCGAGGGCAGGGCGCTGCGGGATCGGCGGCCCCCTCCAGGAAGTAGTGCACCGGAGCCTGGGTTGCTGGATGGGTTGTGGGGCGCCCTGGCGCTGCTGCTCGTGCTCGAGGGCTTGCTGCCCTTGTGCAGCCCGCAGTCGTGGCGCAAGGCATTCGAGCGGGCGCTTCAAATGAAGGACGGACAGCTTCGCTTCATGGGCTTGCTGAGCGTACTTGGCGGCCTGCTTACCGCCGTGCTGCTCTCCACCGGGGCCTGAAGAACGGCACAAGGCTCACCGCATGGGTCCGCAGAGCCACGAGAGTGCGCTGACAGGCGGCCGCGGCCGTCCTGGGTGAGGCTGGATGTGCGCAAACGCGGCGGCGGCAGCCCTGCGTCAGGTGGCCCACCCTACAATCTCCCGTTTACTTTGCTACCTGTTTCATGTCCAGAGCTTGGCTGTTGCCTGAACACATCGCAGACGTGCTGCCGGCGCAGGCTCTTCAGATCGAGGCGCTGCGCAGGCGCCTGATCGATCAGGCCGGCAGGCGCGGCTTCGAATTGGTGATTCCACCTCTCTTGGAGCATCTGGAGTCCCTGTTGTCCGGCACAGGGCACGAACTGGATCTGCAGACCTTCAAGCTGGTGGATCAGATGAGTGGTCGCATGCTCGGTCTGCGGGCTGACACCACTCCCCAGGCCGCCCGCATCGACGCTCACCTGTTGAACCGTCCCGGTGTTACCAGGCTTTGCTATTGTGGCCCCGTGTTGCATGCGCAGAAGTCGGCGCCTGGAAGTTCCCGTGAGCCGCTGCAGTTCGGTGCGGAGGTGTTCGGACACGCCGGGCCCGAGTCCGACCTGGAGGTGCAGGAACTTGCACTTGAAGTGCTGGCCGATGCTGGCGCCTCGCGTCTCGGCATTGACCTCGCGGATGCGCGCATCCTCAAGGGCCTGCTGGACGACACTCGTGCGGATTCTTCGGTGGTGCGCGAGGTAGTCCAGGCCCTGTCGCGCAAGGATGCAGCGTCACTGGGGCCGTTGTTGCAGACCTTCCCCGCGCATACGCGGAAGGGCCTGCTCAGTCTGCTGGATCTTTTCGGGGATCGAGAGGTTCTGCACCGGGCCCGGCAGCAGTTGCCGCAGCACCCGCTGATTGTCGCTGCGCTGGACCAGTTGGAGTGGCTTGCCGGTCGCCTTGAGGCCGATCACCCGGAACTTCGCGTGAGCTTCGACCTGGCCGACATGGGCGGCTACGCCTACTACAGCGGCGTGCGATTTGCTGTCTATGTGGACGGTAGCGCTGAGGCTCTGGCTCGTGGCGGACGTTACGATGAAGTTGGCGCCATCTTTGGGCGCAATCGTCCTGCGGTCGGCTTCAGCCTGGACCTCAAGTCCGTTGCGGCGCTGACCGAGCCCCCGGCCGTCGGGCAGGCGGTGCGGGCGCCCTGGGCCGATGATGCCGCGCTCAAGTCCGCCGTGCGGCGCCTTCGGGAAGCCGGGGAGACGGTGGTATTCGATTTCCCGGGTACGGCAGCGCAGGAATCTGGCCGTCCATTCGACCGGGAACTGGTGAAGATTGCCGGTCAATGGGTCATGAGACCTCTCTGACCGCACCTGTCCTTCTGCATGGGATCCATTCAAGTGAACACATCTGCCGCTGGGCGTAACGTGGTGGTCGTTGGCACCCAGTGGGGTGACGAGGGCAAGGGCAAGGTGGTGGATTGGCTCACCGACCATGCACAAGGCGTGGTTCGGTTCCAGGGCGGGCACAACGCCGGTCATACCCTGGTGATCAGGGGCCGCAAGACAGCCTTGCAACTGATCCCATCCGGAGTCATGCGCGAGGGCGTTGCTTGCTACATCGGCAATGGTGTCGTGATCGACCCCGTGCATCTCCTGTCCGAGATCGAGCGGCTGGAGGCCATTGGTGTCGAAGTCCGCTCACGTCTTTTCATCAGCGAATCCTGTCCCTTGATCATGCCGTTCCACGTCGAAGTGGACCGGGCTCGCGAGGCGCTGCGGGAATCCAGCGGAACGGGCAAGATCGGCACCACCGGCAAAGGCATCGGACCCGCTTACGAGGACAAGGTGGCCCGCCGCGCGCTGCGCGTCCAGGACCTGAAGCATCCCCAACGCTTTGCGCAGAAGCTGGCCGATCTGCTGGCACTGCACAACGTTGCCCTGTCGGGATACCTGGGTGCCCAGGCCCTGGAGTTCCAACCCATCTTCGACGAGTCGATGCGCGTGGCCGAGCAACTCTCGCCCATGTTTGCAGATGTCGGCCATGCGCTGCATCAGAGCCACCTGAAGGGTGAAAGGCTGCTGTTCGAAGGGGCCCAAGGGACCCTGCTTGACATCGACCACGGCACCTACCCTTATGTGACGTCGAGCAACTGCGTGGCCGGCAACGCGGCGGCCGGTGCGGGCGTGGGCCCGCAGATGCTGCATTACCGTCTCGGAATCACCAAGGCCTACACCACCCGCGTCGGCAGCGGGCCGTTTCCGACGGAACTGCCCATCGACCAAACGGGAACCGTGGGGCATCACCTCTCGACGGTAGGCCAGGAACGGGGCACCGTGACCGGCCGGGCGCGTCGCTGCGGCTGGCTGGACGCCGCGGCCCTCAGGCGCGCCATGATCATCAACGGCATTTCCGGCCTGTGCATCACGAAACTTGATGTGCTGGACGGCCTGGAGTCGGTCCAGGTGTGCACGGGCTACCGGCTTGACGACCGTGTCGTGGACATCCTGCCGCTGGACGCTGACGACATCGCCCGGTGTGAGCCGATCTACGAGACCTTCGATGGATGGTCTCAGACGACGGCCGGTGTGACGCATTGGGACGCTTTGCCCGAGAAGGCCAGGCATTACCTGCTTCGTGTGCAGGAAATGATCGGGGTGCCCATCGACATGGTTTCCACCGGGCCCGATCGTGACCACACCATCGTGCTTCGGCACCCTTTCCAGCATTGAGGAGGAGATTCCATGCTCACCGACGACGGCAAGCATCTGTATGTGTCCTGGGACGAGTACCATCGGCACATCGAGCGGTTGGCACTGAAAGTCGCGCACAGCGGCTGGGAGTTCGACCAGATCCTGTGCCTGGCGCGTGGAGGCATGCGGCCGGGTGACGTGCTGTCGCGCATCTTCGACAAGCCCCTGGCCATCATGTCTACAAGCTCGTACCGGGCGGACGCAGGCACCATTCAGGGCCGGCTGGACCTGGCGAAATACATCACGCTGCCCAAGGGCGAACTGGCTGGCCGGGTGTTGCTGGTCGATGATCTGGCCGACTCCGGTGTCACGCTCAGGGCGGTGGTGGACAGACTCAGGGCCATGCCCGCCATTTCCGAGTTACGCACTGCGGTGATTTGGGTCAAGGGGGTGTCTTCGTATGTCCCCGAGTATTTCGTCGAGACCTTGCCCACCAGTCCTTGGATACATCAGCCCTTCGAGGAGTACGACGGCCTGCGGCCAGCCGAGCTTGCCAAGAGGTACGAGGTCTGATCCGGGCGTGCAGACATGAAAAAAGCCGGTCACTGACCGGCTTTTCTGACAGGTCTGTTGACCTTGTGGTGTATGGTGCCCAGGAGAGGACTCGAACCTCCACGGAGTTACCCGCTAGTACCTGAAACTAGTGCGTCTACCAATTCCGCCACCTGGGCATTTCAGGAAAACCAAGAGTCTATCATCAAGAATTCAAAAATCAACCTCTCAGGCGCAGAGCCTGTGTCGATCTCTTCGCCCGACTTGCTTGGAGAGGTCCAAGGCCGTGTCGAAGGCCACCGGGACGGGCACGGATTCGTGCAGCGCCATGATGGCGAAGGCTCGATCTTCCTTCCCCCCGCAGAGATGCGTGGCGTGCTGCATGGCGACGAGGTCAGCGTCCGCATCGTTCGACAGGACCGCAAGGGTCGGCCGGAAGGCCGGGTGCTGGATATCCTGTCGCGGCCCAAGACGCCGCTCATTGGTCGCCTGCTTCTGGAGAACGGTGGCTGGATCGTCGCGCCGGAGGACCGCCGCTTTGGCCAGGACATCCTCGTTCCCAAGGGCGGTGTTGGCAGTGCGCAGGCCGGACAGGTGGTGTCGGTGGAGTTGATCGAAACGCCTTCTCTTCACGCCAAGCCCGTGGGGCGGGTGGTCGAGGTGCTGGGGGAGATTGACGACCCGGGCATGGAAATCGAGATCGCGGTGCGCAAGTACGGTGTGCCGCACGAGTTTCCGGCCGCCGTGGTGCTGGAGGCGGAAGCGCTACCCTCTGCGATCCGTGCTGCCGACCGCCGGCAAAGGGTGGACCTGACCGATGTGCCGCTGGTCACGATCGACGGCGAGGACGCCCGCGATTTCGATGATGCGGTCTATTGCGAGCCTTTGCCGGAGGCCAAGGGCAAGGGTGCGAAGCCTCAGTGGCGATTGATCGTAGCCATCGCGGATGTCAGCCATTACGTGAAGCCTGGCTCGGCACTGGATACAGAAGCCTACGAGCGCGCCACCTCGGTGTACTTTCCGCGACGCGTCATTCCCATGCTGCCTGAGCGCCTGTCCAACGGGCTGTGCTCGCTGAATCCGGAAGAGGACCGGCTGGCCATGGTCTGCGACATGCTGGTGGATGCGCACGGCGAGGTCCAGGCCTATCAGTTTTATCCCGCCGTGATGCGGTCGCACGCCCGGTTCAACTACACCGAAGTGGCGGCGATCCTCGGCAACACCCGGGGACCTGAGGCTGGCAAGCGCTCCTCGTTGGTTCCGCAGCTCATCCATTTGCACGAGGTCTATCGCGCGCTGCTCAAGCAGCGTGCGCGGCGCGGCGCGGTTGATTTCGATACCACCGAGACACAGATCGTGTGCGATGAATCCGGGCGCATCGAAAAAATCGTGCCCCGCACCCGG
The DNA here is from genome assembly GCA_044358945.1 of Rubrivivax sp. GTDB lineage: Bacteria > Pseudomonadota > Gammaproteobacteria > Burkholderiales > Burkholderiaceae_C > Rubrivivax. Next base: position 7,888 of record JBIKMY010000015.1, on the reverse strand, counting down.
ACGGAGGCGCATCGGCTCATCGAGGAGTCCATGTTGGCGGCCAACGTCTGCGCAGCACATTTCATCGAGCAAGGGGGCCACGCCTCCCTGTATCGGGTGCACGAGGGTCCCACGCCCGAGAAGAGGGTGACCCTGCAGAACTATCTGCGGGCCCTGGGCATCGGGCTGTCCATCAGCGACGACCCCCGACCCGCGGAGATGCAATCGGTGGCTGAGGCCACGCGCGATCGGCCGGATGCCGCCCAGATACACCAGATGCTGCTGCGTTCCATGCAGCAAGCCGTCTACACACCGATCAACGCAGGACACTTTGGCCTGTCCTTCGAGGCCTACACGCACTTCACCAGCCCCATCCGTCGTTATCCCGATCTGCTGGTGCACCGCGTGATCAAGGCCTTGCTGGGGCAGAAGACCTACCGCTTCGTGCCGTCCGTCTTGCGGATGCCGCCCCAGCCGCGCAGGTCGCCTTCAACGAAGGCCGCTGCGCCATCGCCGGTGCGGACCCAGGACAAGCAGGCGCTCGCATGGCAGGCGGCCGGCCTGCATACGAGTGCGAGCGAGCGCCGAGCCGATGAAGCCTCGCGTGATGTGGAGGCCTGGCTGAAGTGCCGCTTCATGAAGGACCGCCTGGGCGAGGAATTCCAAGGGACGGTCACCTCGGTCGTGGGCTTCGGTCTGTTCATCACCCTGGACGAGTTGCACGTCGAGGGTCTGGTTCACGTCACGGAGCTGGGTGGCGAGTACTTCCGCTTCGATGAGCTGCGCCAGGAGCTGCGCGGCGATCGCAGCGGCATGCGTTACGGCGTCGGTACGCGTGTGCGGGTTCAGGTCAGCCGGGTTGATCTCGACGGACGGCGCATCGACTTCAGAATGGTCAAGGACGGGGCTGCGACCTGGGCGGCCACCCGATCGAAGTCCCCGGCGGCGGATCGCCCTTCCTCGGCAAGTTCGGTGGACCTGTTGGCAGCAACACGGGCGCAGGACAGGGAGGTTAAGGCCCGAGGGCGAAAGTCTCGGACAGCGGCGTCAACCTCCAGGAACGCGGCCCATCGAGACAAGCCGTCTGGCAAGCCCAAATCAGCCGCCCCGGGCAAGCGCGCCCGTCGCCAGCCCTGAAGCGCTGATCTGAATGCCCGGCCCGCGGTGCCGGTCTGGCCTCACGGCGTCAGCGCAGCAGGCGGTGCATGCGCTCCACCAGGTCTGAGGCGCGCAGCACATGGGCTGTGCCGTGATGATCGGCAGCCAGGCCGTGGAGGCGGACAGACTCGCCCGCTATGCAGTGGGCTCGCCCGAGCTCTTGAGCCGACCTTGAGTCGGCATGGGTGGTCATGTCCATGCTTTGGTCGGTGCCCGGCCGATCTGATGCCGCCGGCGTCTCGTGCCTGCTCAAGGCGCTGGACCAACGGCCCGCAATCCAGCCCGCCAGAACGTCGCCGGTGCCCGCCGTGGCCAGCGCTCCGTTGCCCGTGATGTTGATCTCCGGCAGCCGCCCTGGCGAGGCGATGACGGTCCCGGAGCCCTTGAGCACGGTTATGGATGCGTACTGGTGGCTGATCTGGGCTGCGGCCTGGAGCCTGTCCGCCTGAATCTGCTGCACGGAGCAGCCCAGCAGCCTGGCGGCCTCCAGTGGATGCGGCGTCAGCACGCTGGCCTGGCCCTTGGCACGCCTGGATTGCAATGTCCGTGTCAACGCCGAATGGCGCGCCACCGCGTTCAGGGCGTCTGCATCGAGTACCAACCGTGCGGACCGGGCCAGTACCTCAGGCAGCCATCGTTCAACTTCAGTGGCACCGCCGCATCCGCACACCACGGTGGACTGTTCCAGCGTGAGGTCCGGCAATTGCTCCGGACGCCTCCACATGCACTCCGGGCATGTTCCGTCTTCCAAGGGCATTGCCGGGTGCAGGGGCACGGCCATCACCCGGCCGGCACCGGCGGCCAGTGCGGCGTGCGCCGCCAGACGCAGGGCGCCCGTCATGCCCTCGGCGCCACCCACCACGATGACATCGCCGAAGCGGCCCTTGTGACTGGCGTGAGGTCGGAGGTCCCTGCTGCTTGAGAGAGTTTCGGGCCCGACCGTCCAGGCCACGGGATCGACAGGAGCGGCCAGTGGGCTGTCGTCGAGCGGGTCAAACCAGATGCTTCCCGCAGCATCTCGGCCATGGCCCATGAACAGGCCGGGCTTCAAGGTGAGGAGGCTCAGCGTGGCCTGTGCCCGGACCCATCCGCCCCCAAGTGCCTGGCCTGTGTCAGCATCGAGGCCGGTGGGCAGGTCGATGGACAGGCGAGGACAGGCCTGATTGTTGATGGCCTGGACAACGGCTGCCATGTCCGGGCTCAGGGCGCGGCTCGCTCCCAGACCCAGCAAGGCATCGACCACCAAGTCCGCCCCGTCGTGAGGAGGCTGCTCTGACACCCGACAACCCGCATCCAGGGCCCCCTGGAGCGCGGTCTGGGCGTCGGGGCGTAGACCTCGCTGATCGGCATGAAGGGTCACGGTCACGGCGCGGCCCAGGCGTGCCAGATGCAGGGCCGCGTGCAGCCCATCGCCGCCGTTGCCCCCCGGGCCGGCAGCCACCCAGATGCGGCGTGCATGGGGGGCCATCGACAGGGCCCAGCGGGCTGAGCGAAGGCCAGCCCAGGCCATGAGTCGCCCTGGCGGCCATTGCTTCAGCCTTTGGTCCTCGATCAGTCGGGAGCCTTGAGCATCATGAAGGGGCCAAGGTCCGCCGGTGCCCAGCACCTGATGCGCCTGTGTTGGAGGGGTCTCCTGAGCGTGCTCTAGAGAAGCGCCGGACTCAAAACTCGGGGCTCGGATCTGCTGACCGGACGGGCATCCCCTCGGGTGCTGCTCAGGTCCGGGGTTTGCGAAAGTGTTGTTCAGGGCCATGTGGGCTTTGCGGCAGCGTGATGGATTCGATTTTGAATGGCCGTGCGTGCACGGGCGTGGGCGGGCGGCAGGGCGTAGCGTCGTCTTGGGATGCTAGACTGTTGAGGTCTTTTCCTCGGCAACCAACAGAATTCCGCGTCCTGTTCTCGCAGGATGAAGAGCTGGTGAAGGTCAAGGGGATGCAGACAAATCGCGGACCGCGGCCCCGGAAGGTGTCTTGCGCAGTCAAAGGGGTGATCCCCTTCAGCAATTGCGCAGATGCAGGCTCGGTTCAAGAAGCAACCTTCGGAGAAATCATGACAGTTTCCATGCGCGACATGCTCGAAGCGGGCGTCCATTTCGGGCACCAGACCCGTTTCTGGAACCCCAAGATGGCCCCTTACATCTACGGCCATCGCAACAAGATTCACATCATCAACCTCGAGAAGACGCAGCCGCTCTTCAACGACGCGATGAAGTTCATCCGCCAGTTGTCCAGCCGCCGCGGCACGATCCTGATGATCGGCACCAAGCGTCAGGCACGCGAAGTCATCGCCCAGGAAGCCCAGCGCGCCGGCATGCCCTTCGTGGACCAGCGTTGGCTGGGCGGCATGCTCACCAACTTCAAGACGGTCAAGGGTTCGCTGAAGAAGCTCAAGGACATGCAGGCCACCAAGGAAGCCGGCACCGAGTCCATGATCAAGAAAGAAGCCCTGATGTTCGACCGTGAGCTGACCAAGCTCGAGAAGGACATCGGTGGCATTCAGGACATGAATGCGCTGCCGGATGCCATGTTCGTGATCGACGTCGGTTATCACAAGATTGCCGTGGCCGAGGCCAACAAGCTGGGCATCCCTGTGATCGGCATCGTCGACACCAACCACTCGCCCGCAGGCGTGCAGTACGTCATCCCCGGCAACGACGACTCGGCCAAGGCCGTGGCGCTGTACGCCCGCGCCGTGGCAGACGCGGTACTGGAAGGCAAGGCCAACGCCACCACGGAGTTGGTGCAAGCGGTGAGCGAAGGCGACGAGTTCGTCGAAGTCAGCGAAGACGCCTGAACCCCATGATCCGGGCGGCGGGTGCGAGGGTCGCACCGCCGCCCGCTTTTCATTCGAAACGGAGAACACACAAATGGCAGCAATCACTGCAAGCATGGTCGCGGAACTGCGCGCCAAGACCGACGCCCCGATGATGGAGTGCAAGAAGGCCCTGACCGAAGCCGATGGTGACATGGAGCGGGCCGAGGAAATCCTGCGCGTCAAGCTGGGCAACAAGGCCGGCAAGGCGGCATCGCGCATCACGGCCGAAGGCGTGGTGGCAGCATCGGTCCAGGGCAGCACGGGCGCTCTGATCGAGGTCAACTGCGAGACCGACTTCGTGTCCAAGAACGAGTCCTTCCTCGCTTTCGTGAAGAGCTGCGCAGACCTCGTGGCCGCCCATAACCCGGCCGACATCGCTGCGTTGTCGGCGCTGCCGCTGGCCCAGGACGGGTTCGGGCCGACGGTGGAAGACGTCCGCAAGGGCCTGATTGGCAAGATCGGTGAGAACATGGCGGTGCGCCGCTTCCGTCGCTATGCGGGCGGCGGCCAACTGGCCTATTACCTGCACGGCACGCGTATTGGCGTGATGGTGGAGTTCGAGGGCTCCGAGGTGGCGGCCAAGGATGTGGCCATGCACGTGGCTGCTATGAAGCCGGTGAGCCTGTCTTCGGCGGAAGTGCCTGCTGATCTGGTGGAACGTGAGCGTCGGGTCGCGGCCGAGAAGGCTGCCGAGTCCGGTAAGCATGCCGAGATCGTGGCCAAGATGGTCGAAGGCTCGGTCCAGAAGTTCCTAAAGGAGGTCTCGCTGTTCAACCAGACCTTCGTCAAGAACGACAAGCAGACGGTCGAGCAGATGCTCAAGTCCGCGTCCACCACGGTCAAGGGCTTCACCCTGTACGTCGTGGGTGAAGGCATTGAGAAGAAGGTTGACGACTTCGCTGCCGAGGTGGCAGCACAGGTGGCGGCTGCCAAGGCCCAGTGACGCCAGGGGAATGGGGCGGGCCGTTGGCCCGCCTTACACTCGCCTGAGTAAAGACATTTGGAAAGAGTCCCGCATGGCGATGTACCGGCGCATCCTGTTGAAGTTGTCGGGTGAGGCGCTGATGGGCGACGATGCCTTCGGCATCAATCGGGCCACCATCGTTCGCATGGTCAGAGAGGTCCAGGAAGTCACCCAGCTGGGCTGTGAGGTGGCGGTGGTCATCGGTGGCGGCAACATCTTCCGGGGAGTGGCAGGAGGCTCGGTCGGCATGGACCGTGCCACGGCAGACTACATGGGCATGCTGGCCACGGTGATGAACTCCCTGGCGTTGGCCGACACCATGCGCCAGGAGGGCATGACTGCACGGGTCATGTCGGCCATCTCCATCGAGCAGGTGGTGGAGCCCTATGTCCGGCCGAAGGCGCTGCAATATCTGGAAGAAGGCAAGGTGGTGGTGTTCGCCGCTGGTACCGGAAACCCGTTCTTCACCACTGACACGGCTGCGGCGCTCAGAGGCGCCGAGATTGGCGCCGAGATCGTGCTGAAGGCCACCAAGGTCGACGGGGTGTATTCCGCAGACCCAAACAAGGACCCGCTGGCCACGCGCTACAGCACCATCTCCTTCGATGAGGCCATTTCCCGCAATCTGCAGGTCATGGACGCCACCGCTTTTGCCCTTTGCCGTGACCAGAAGCTGCCGATCAAGGTGTTCTCGATCTTCAAGCCAGGTGCCCTGAAGCGGGTCGTGCAAGGTGAGGATGAGGGAACCCTCGTACACGTGTGACAGGTGAAACGCACATGACGATTGCCGACATCAAGAAGAACGCAGAGGCCAAGATGGGCAAGTCCATCGAAGCACTGAAGAATGAACTCCAGAAGATCCGTACCGGCCGCGCGCACCCGGGCATCCTGGACCAGGTGCACGTGGACTACTACGGCTCGCCGGTGCCCATCAGCCAGGTGGCGAACGTCTCGCTCCTGGATGCCCGCACCATCAGCGTGCAGCCCTGGGAAAAGGGCATGGGCCCCAAGATCGAGAAGGCCATTCGCGAGTCCGATCTCGGGCTGAACCCTTCGGCGCAGGGTGACCTACTGCGAGTGCCGATGCCGGCCCTGACCGAAGAGCGTCGTCGCGACCTCACCAAGGTCGTGCGCAGTGCGGGAGAAGATGCCAAGGTGGCTGTGCGCAACCTGCGACGTGAGGGCAACGAACAGCTCAAGCGACTGCTCAAGGACAAGGCCATTTCAGAAGACGATGAGCGTAGGGGTCAGGAGGACGTGCAGCGTCTGACTGATCGGGTGGTCGCCGAGGTGGACCGTTTGGTTCAGTCCAAGGAAGCCGAAGTGCTGGCAGTCTGAAGCCAGGCAGGCGGCCCGCCCGATGGAGTTCGGCCCCAAGGTTCCCCGGCACGTTGCCGTTGTGATGGACGGCAATGGCCGCTGGGCAAATAATCGCTACATGCCCAGGTTCTTCGGACACAAGGCCGGGGTAGACGCGCTTATCCGCGCCATCGATCTCTTTGCAGACCGCGGTGTTCAGTACCTGACCGTCTTTGCCTTCTCTTCCGAGAACTGGAAGCGGCCAGCCGACGAGGTGTCGGGCCTGTTCGGGCTCGTGCTGGTGGCGGCCTCCAAGTATCTCGAATCGATGGTGTCCAAGGGTGTGCGCATCCGTGTCATCGGTAACCGAGAAGGCGTCTCGGAACAACTGCAGACCGCATGGACGCGCGCCGAGGAGGCCACCGCGCACAACGACCGCATCACGGTCCTGGTCGCCTTCAACTTTGGTGGACGTTGGGATGTGGTGCAAGCCTGCCGCCAAGCCCTGGCCCGCGGGCTCCAGCCCGAGGACGTGACTGAAGAGTCCTTCGTCCGCCTCCTCACCTTGAGGGATGTGCCGGACCCGGATCTGTTCATCCGCACCGGTGGCGAAATGCGCCTGAGCAATTTCCTGCTTTGGCAGGCAGCCTATGCTGAGCTGTACTTCACCGATTGCCTCTGGCCGGATTTCGGTGCCGAGCAGATCGATCTCGCGCTGGCCTCGTTTGCTGCGCGGGATCGCCGCTTCGGAGGCGCGGAATCCTGGTCGCACGGTCCTGACGCCACGGGCTGAACAGCATGCTGGGTCAGCGCATCGTCACCGCGGTCGTGCTGCTGGCCCTGCTGGTGCCCGCCATGTGGGCCGAGGCAGCTTGGCCTTTCGCTGCCTTGACCATGCTGCTCGTGGCCGCGGCAGGCTGGGAGTGGGCGCGCCTGAACGGGTCGGCCGCAGGCGCCTCGCTGGGCTCTGGGGTACTGCTTCTCGTCGTGTGCCTGGCCACCTGGCCGATGGCCTTGCAGGGTCGGGTGCCTGCAAGCCTCTGGGTGGGTGCCAGTATCTTGTGGGTGATGGGCGGCGCCTGGGCGCTCAGGCAGGGTGTTGAGGGCTGGAGACGGAGCCCTCGCTGGCTGACGTGGCCGGTGGGCATGTTGGCGCTATGGGTGGCCTGGATGGCGCTGGTGGCCGCCCAGACGCGCAGTCTTGCTTTCCTGCTGTCGGTTCTGTGTCTGGTATGGGTGGCCGATATCGCGGCGTATTTCGGGGGACGTGCCTGGGGACGACGCAAACTTGCACCGGCCATCAGCCCTGGCAAGTCCTGGGAGGGTGTCTGGTCGGGCGTTGTGGGCGTGCTGCTGTTGTCCTGGGGATGGGTGGCACTGGAAGGCTCGGGCGCTTTGCAAGGTGTGATCCAGGGTGCGTCCCCGAACTTCTCTGCCCAACCGCCTGCGCCAGGGGTCGCAAGCCTGTTTGCCCAGTTGTTCGGGCGCTACGGAGTTGCCTGGGGCGTGTGCCTGCTGATTCTGCTGGCGGGGATGAGCGTGGTTGGCGATCTGTTCGAGTCCCTTGTCAAGCGCGCCGCAGGCGCCAAGGATTCCAGCCGTCTCTTGCCGGGGCACGGTGGTGTCCTCGATCGCATTGACGCCTTGCTGCCCATCTTCCCCCTGGCCCTGGCC
>JBIKMY010000260.1:0-3848 GCA_044358945.1 Rubrivivax sp. | reverse complement strand
CTCTCCGTCTTCAGGAGAGCTCAGGTTACGGGCTCAGTGGCTCACTGGACGAGCCTGCTGAGGCACGTTTCTAATCAGGAGACCTTAAGCGCATCACGCACCCCTTGCATGATCTGCTGGCTCAGCGCCTGTAAGGTATGCACTGCGACTACGAGCACTTGACCAACCGCAAGGCGCGGTGACGTGCGGATACAGAGGGGCATAGGCTACGGGGAACCATGCGCTTGCGGCCGCCGAAGCTCGGGCGGCTCATCCGTGATGCAGTACCCTATCGATCCCCCCGCTTTCTCGGACCCCATGCTACTGGTTTCGGACGAAGTCGTCACCGCGGCACGCAACGGCGTGTTCTGCTGGCTCGCGACCGTGAATCCGGATGGCAAGCCAAGCGTATCACCGAAAGAGTTCTTCGCCGTCGTGGTTCACGACCATCTGGTAGTGCCCAGCATTACTTCCTCGCCGAAGAGTGTTCGGAACATACGGCCATGGTGCAAGGTCTGTATCAACTTCATCGATGTGTGGCAAAAGGAGGGGTTCGAGGTCATCGGTGCCACGGAGAACATCGGCTCGCGGGAGCCAGGATTCAGCAGGCAGTCGCAACGAGAAGCGGCTTGGTTTCAGTATCGAAATAGACCAACACCCAAGACTCATCGGGCGAGCGCGGCTTTGCAGAAGCGTTTCTCTTGAGCGCATGCTGGAAGCGGAGGGCGATGCATGAACGAGTACATCTACATCCTGAGCAATCCGTCGATGCCCGGCCTCATTAAGGTGGGCAAGACAACCACTCACCCCTCCCAGCGAATGGCGGAACTTCACTCGACTGGAGTACCGACACCGTTTGTCCTCGAATTCAGCGCAAAGGTTGGCAATAGCCAGTTGAGTGAACGCGCCGCACACACTGCACTCGCGAAGTTCCGAGTCGCCGGCAATCGAGAGTTCTTCCGCGTCACAGTGCGCAAAGCAATCGAAACCATGCTTCCGCACATCGGGCTTTACGAAATCCACGACGTTCGTGAAACCCACGGAATAGCTCAGATCCAAGAAGCCGTCTCTCAGAAGGAGCGCGCAAGGATTGCAGCTGAAGAAGCACGCCAATCAGCCGAGAAATGGGCTGCCCAAGCCCGCGAAGCCGAGCGGCAAGCCAAGCGCAGAGCGATCGAGCAGAAAATTCGAGCCGAAGAGAGTCGAATCGCTCAGCTAGGGCCAAGGCCCGTGAAGAAGGAGTTGTCTGGCTTGGCCACTTTCGTTTCCTTCTGCTACTTCCCTATTCCGATAGGCTGGTTGGTTTGGTTTGGGACGTTAAACGTCTTTGACCCTAAGCGAGACGCGGTAGGCTGGACTTGCGTGGTGCTACTGATCGCTGGCTATTTCGCTTGGGAGAAAAGCAAGAGATACGACGCAGTGTTCGATTCCGCGAACAGACCGTTTGCCGAGATTGACAGCAACATCTACGACCTGAAAGAAGAAATGCGCAAGCTACCCTGAGTGAATCGCCCTGGGTCTTGAGGAGGCTCCAACGCTTGAAAAGATGGAGCCATGAGAAAGTCAAACAAGTTCTCACAGCTTCGGAAAACCAATTCGCTGAGTGACTGGTGAAACATGCGGGCTAGCCGCCTTGCAGCAGCCGGCGCACGGGCGCCGGCAGGCCCAGCTGAAGGGCCTGGGCCGGCGTCATCCAACGTCCGGCGGGCAAGGCCGCCTCCAGCGCCTGCTGCTGCGGCCCGTCCAGGGGCTCGGGCCAGGTCCAGCGCAACGGCCGCAAGGTCCAGTCGAAATGGGTTAGCGCATGCTCGATGGCAGGCAGCGCCTCGCCCTCGCCCGGCCAGTGCGCCACACGCGATGACAACTCCTCGTCCGCGGGCCACTCCGGCAGGCTCCACAGGCCAGCCCACACGCCCGTGTCAGGCCGCTGCACCAGCCACAACCGATTCCCCTGGCACAACCACAGCAGCACATGTTCGCGCCGGCCGCGCTTGAGGCGCCGCGTCTTCACCGGAAAGTCCTGCGGGCGGGCCTGTGCCCGCGCCACGCAACTGCCTTGCAGCGGGCAGCGGTCACAAGCCGGGCGGCGCAGGGTGCACACACCCGCGCCCAGGTCCATCAGCCCCTGGGTGTAGGCCTCCACGCCCCCTTCCACCCCCTCCTCTGGTAACAGGCTGCGGGCCAGTTCCCACAGTTGCCTCTCCTGCGCCGGCTGCGCCAGATCGCCCTCGAAGCCCAGCGCGCGGGTGAGCACCCGCTTGACATTGCCGTCCAGGATGGCGGCCCGCTCGCCAAAGCAGAAGGCGGCGATGGCCGCGGCCGTGGAAGGGCCGATGCCGGGCAAGCGGGCCAGCGCCTGGCTGTGGGCCGGGAAGCGCCCGCCATGATCGGCCACCACGGCCTGGGCACAGCGATGCAGGTTACGGGCGCGGCTGTAGTAGCCCAGCCCGCTCCACAGCGCCAGCACCTCGTCCAGGGGTGCTGCCGCCAGGGCCTGCACATCAGGAAAGCGCTGCAGGAAGCGGCCGTAGTAACCCATTACGGTGGCCACCTGGGTCTGCTGCAGCATCACCTCGGACAGCCACACGCGGTAAGGGTCGCGCGTGCCTTGCCAGGGCAGGCCGTGCCGGCCGTGCTGGCGCTGCCAGGCCACCACGCGCGCTGCCAGGCTCGGCTCGGCACCCGCGGGGCTCAACGCTTCTGACATGAGGAGCAGAAATAGGTGGCGCGCTGACCCTGGACGATGCGGCGGATGGATGTGGCGCAGCGCGGGCAGGGCTGGCCCTCCCGGCCGTAGACCGCAGCCTCGGCCTGGAACTCGCCGTTCATGCCATGCGCGTCACGAAAATCGCGCAAGGTGCTACCGCCCATTTCGGTGGCGCGCGCCAGGGTGTCGCGCACGGCCTGCAACAGTCGCGCGGCGCGGGGCCGGCTGATGCGGTCGGCGCGGGCGCGCGGGTCAATGCCGGACTGGAACAGGGCTTCGCAGGCGTAGATGTTGCCGGCCCCCACCACGGCCTGCCCCGACAACAGGACGTTCTTCACCGCCGTGCGGTGCGCATGCAGCCGGGCATGGAAGCTCAGGGCGGTGAGTCCCGGGTCGAAAGGCTCGGGCCCCAGACGGGCCAGCAGGGTGGCGGCTGGGGGAAGGTCCAGCCCCGGCGACCACACCACCGCGCCAAAGCGACGCGGGTCGTGCAGGCGAAGCGTGCCCTGGGTGGTGATCAGGTCGAAGTGATCGTGGGGGCCGGACGCAGGGGTCGCCGGGCCGCGGTCGGCATGGAACCCCAGCGAGCCCGACATGCCCAGGTGCAGCAGCAGGCCTCCGGCATCGCTGGCGCCGTGACCGGGGCGCGGGCCCAGCACCATCCACAGGTACTTGCCGCGCCGCGACACCGGCCCCACCGTTCGGCCGACCAGGTGCGAAGGGTCGCAACCCAAGGGCCAGCGCAGGGGCTTGCCCATCACCACAGCCCGCACCACGGCACCGGCCAGCGGGGCCTCGATGCTGCGCCGCGTGACCTCCACCTCCGGTAATTCAGGCATGAAGGATTATGTGCAGCCCGCAGGGGGCGTCCGGGCGCTCAGGTCTTGTCACCGGCTGTCAAGGTCTGGGCCCCGTTCCTTGTCACAATGCCCGGGTGACCTCACGGCCGGCCTTTTCCCTCCACGACAGACTGCCTGCCTGCTGGCAGCAACCGGGCCGACAGGCGCGGCCGGGCTGGCGTACCGGCGCCCTGGGCGCCGCCTTGGCCCTGCTGTGCACGGTGGGCTCGGTGCCCGCGTCAGCCCAGGCGCTCCAGCCCGCTGAAGCGGCCGCCGTGCCGGCCTCTGCCGAGCCCGCCACCCGCTCCGCGCTGGACGCATTG
>JBIKMY010000014.1:0-14525 GCA_044358945.1 Rubrivivax sp. | reverse complement strand
GGGTCAGGGTGGTGGGATCCGGGGTCAGCGTGGCAAGGGGTCGGCGGCATCCCCGGGTGCCGGCGATCGTTCGTAGAGCTTGAGCACGGCTGAGGTGTCCAGCTCGGTGTGGCCCAGGTGGGCCAGCATGCGGTACAGGGTCTGCGCCTGCGCCGTCATGGGCGTGGGCACCTGCAGGCTCTTGGCGAAGGCCTGCACCATGTCCAGATCCTTGAGCAGTTGGCGTACGTAGCCGCGCGGTGCGAAGTCGCGTGCGCGCATGCGGGGGTAGATCTGCTGGAACAGCACGCCGTCGGCGTGACCGCCGGCCAGCGCCTGCGGCACCAGGTCGGCCTCGATGCCTGCGCTCTCGGCCATCACGGTGAACTCCGCCACGGTGGCGTGCAGGCAGCCCACCATCAGCTGGTTGAGCATCTTGGCCACCAGCCCGCTGCCGGGCGGGCCCAGCACCGTGAAGCGGGCGGCCACGTCGGCCATGAGCGGGGCCAAGGCGGCGCGGTCTTCGTCCGTCGCACCCGCCATCACGGTTAGCGTGCCGCTGCCTGCGGCCACCGGGCCGCCCGAGACCGGTGCGTCCACCCAGGCGCAGCCCCGCTCCTCGCGCAGCCGGGCAATGAAGCCCCGCCCCCGCTCGACCTCGTTGGTGGAGAAGTCCACCACACGCTGGGCCGGTTGCATCACGCGGGCCACACCTTGCGGACCGAACATCACCTGCTCCACGGCATCCGTGGTCGGCAGGTTCAGCAGCACCAGGTCCGCACCCTCTGCGGCCTCGGCGGCTGACGCAAACACTTGCACGCCGTGCCCGGCGGCCTCGTTCATGCGAGCGGTGGCGATGTCGTGGCCGCGCACGGTCCAGCCGCGTGAGACCAGGTGTCGGCTCATGGGCCCGCCCATCAGGCCCAGGCCGATGTAGGCCAGCACCGGGCGGGGCGCGCCCGAGAGTGTGGGCGGCGTGAGCGTGGTGGCGTTCGTGGCGGTCATGCCGGCAGCCCCATGTCGTACACGCGGATGGCGTTGCGGCGGAACAGCGCATCCTGCTCATCGGCCGTGAAGTCGGCCACGATCTCCTCGAAGCCGCCGAAGATCGCCTCGAAACTGCCGCACAGGCTGTCCACCGGGAAGTTGCTGGCGAACATGCAGCGCGGCACGCCAAAGCACTCGATCAAATGCAGCACGATGGGCCGGTTGGTCGGCGCCGTCCAGGCCTGGCCGGGGACGCCGATGCCCGAGATCTTGACGAAGACATTGGGACATGCAACCACTTCAGCCATCGCGGCGCGCCAGCCGGCCAGGCCCTCAGGGCTGCGGTCGGCCGGCAATCCGGCGTGGTTGATGATGATGTCCGTGCCAGGGAAGTCGCGCGCCAGAGCCGCGGCCTCGGCCATGTGCCACCAGGGCGTCTGGAGATCAAAGCGCAGGCCCAGCGGGGCCAAGTGCGCAAAGCCGCTTCGCCAGGCCGGGTCGGTCATGCCGCCGGGTTCGGCCATGCCCGGGCGCGGGTTGGCACGCGGCTTGTGGCGGATGCTGCGCACGAAGGGGAAGGCCGCGTGGTGTGCCAGCAACTCCGCGGCGTCGGGTGCGTCCAGCCGCGTGTGGCCCACGGCCACCGTAGGCAAGCCGGTGTCGCGAACGAGTTCGGCCACGTAGCGCATCTCGCCGCGCGGGTCGGCTGGATCCCACTCGGTTTCCACATACACCGTGCCCTGGACCTCGTAGCCCGCGCTGTCGCCCAGGTAGTCGCCCTTCAGGTAGTTGCGGCGCAGTGCCCGGTAGTCTCCGTAGCGAAAGGCGATGGGCGGCTCGTCGCTCAGCCAGGGATGACGGTTACGGCCCAGGTCCCAGAAGTGGTGGTGGGCGTCGACGATGCGGCGGGGCATGGCCATGGGCGGCTGAGCAGACGGTGGCAACGCGGAGCTTCAGGCTTGTAGGTGCGGGCCCTCTGGACCCCGGTGCGGGGAAACCCGTGATTGGTAATCCGTAATTACGGGTTGAGAATAGCGAAACTCCACCAGAATCCGATCGTGGTTTTCCCTGCCGTTGATTCCGCTGATGCCCCGGCCGCTGACAAGCAGGCGGCCGCGCTCGCGCCGTCATCGCCAGCGGTGGCCATCAACCGGCCGCGGTTGCATGACGAGGTCACCGCCCGGCTGCGTGACCTGATCGTCGAGAACCGGCTGCGCCCCGGCGAGCGGGTGCCGGAGTTGGAGATCGCTGCGAGCCTGGGGGTGTCGCGTACGCCCATCCGCGAGGCCTTGAAGGTGCTGGCTGCCGAGGGCCTGGTGGAGATGCAACCGCTGCGCGGCGCCATCGTTCGCGCCTTTTCACCCAAGGATGCTCAGGACATGCTGCGGGTGATCGCGCTGCTGGAGGAGTTTGCGGCGCGCCAGGCCTGCAGTGCCCCGCAGGAGCGCATAGCCGCCGTGCTGGCACTGCACGACCAGATGCGCGAGCACTTCCGCCGTCGCGAGCGGCAGCCCTACTTTGCGCTCAACCAGCGCTTTCACGAGTCGGTGGTGGCCCTGGCGGGCAACGAGACGCTGTGCGCCACGCATGCCGCCCTGGCGCAGCGCATGCGCCGCATCCGCTACGTGGGCAACAGCGTGCCCGACAACTGGGGCGCAGCCATGGCCGAGCACGAAGCCATGGCACAGGCCCTGGCCGCACGGGACGCCGATGCCATGGCCCAGGCCATGAGCGAGCACCTCATGAACACCTGGCCCCGCATTGAGCAGGCCGCGCAGCGCGCGGCCGAGGGCTACTGACCCTTTGCTGGACCAGCCACCAGCACCGATTGACCCTGTGCCGACCAAGTCCATGTCGTTGGCGGGGAGTGCAACGCACGGGATACTGAGGTGGGTATCACGATCTGCTCGGCCGCTGGCAGGAGGGCCTGCTTCGATCGTTCCTCTACACCCGGACAGGAGCAAACCCTCTTGAGTCAAGCCGCAGCCCATGTCGAGCCCGCAAGGGCATTACCGCCGGGTGATGCGCCCGGTGCTGCGATGGATCCGCCTCAGCACCCGCACCTGCCAGCCTTGTTGAGCGAGGCAGCGGCCAGGTTCGCTTCTCAGGTCGCCTTCACGACCTGCATGCCCAACGGCATGCACGGCTCGCTCACCTTCGCCCAGGTGGACGCCCTCGCGTCCGACTTCGCCGTCTACCTGCGCAACGTGCTGGGTCTGGCGCCCGGCGCGCGGGTGGCGCTGCAGACGCCCAACTGCCTGGCCTACCCGGTGTGCGCCTTCGGCATCCTCAAGGCCGGGTGCGTACTGGTGAACACCAACCCGCTCTACACCGCCTCGGAGATGGAGCACCAGTTCGTCGACAGCGGCGCCGAGGTGCTGGTGATCGTGGACATGTTCGCCGACCGGCTGGAGGGCCTCCTGCCGCGCACCTCGATCCGACGGGTCGTCGTGTGCGAGGTATCCCAGTTCTTCCCCGCCGTGCCGCGCGCCGTGATCCGCGGTGTCATGCGCTGGTGGAACCGGGCGCTGCCGCCGGTGGCGGTCGAGCACGTGCGCCTGCAGCAGGCGCTGGCCGAGGGCCACCAGGCGCGCGAGCGCCAGGGCGTGGATGTGAACGCTTTCACGGCGGGCACCACCTGGCAGACGCTGGCCGCGCTGCAGTACACGGGGGGCACCACCGGGCGCAGCAAGGGCGCGATGCTCACGCACGGCAACTTCTTGCACAACGTGAGCCAGTCCTTTTCCATGGGGCGCAGCCACATCCAGGAGGGTGGGGAGGTCGTGCTCACTGCGCTTCCGCTGTATCACATCTTCGCCTTCACCTTCAACCTGTTGTGCTTTTTCGTCGCAGGTGCCCGCAACGTGCTGGTGCCTAACCCGCGCCCCATCCAGAACCTGCAGCGGGCCTTCGACAATTACCCCATCACCTGGGTGAGCGGGGTGAACACCTTGTTCAACGCGCTCACCAACGAGGAGTGGTTCACCGCCTTCCCGCCGGCCCACTTGAAGGCGGCGGTGGCGGGCGGCGCGGCGCTGCAGCGCGCGGTGGCTGAGCGCTGGAGCCGCATCACCGGCACGCGCATCGCCGAGGGCTACGGCCTGACCGAAAGCTCGCCCGTGGTGTGTTTCAACCCGCTCGAAGGCCTGCACAAGCCCGACTCCATCGGCATTCCGGTGCCGGGGACCGAGGTGCGCCTGGTCGATGACGCTGGCGCCCCTGTGGCGGCAGGTCAGCCGGGCGAACTGGTGGTCCGTGGCCCGCAGGTGATGAGCGGCTACTGGCAGCAGCCCGAGGAGACGGCCCGCACGCTGCGCGACGGCTGGCTGCACACGGGCGATATCGCCGTAGTGGACGAGGATGGCTACTTCCGCATCGTCGACCGCAAGAAGGACGTGATCCTGGTGTCGGGCTTCAATGTCTATCCCAACGAGGTCGAGGAGGTCATCGCCCAGCTCGACGCCGTGCTGGAGGTGGCGGTGATTGGCGTGCCCGACGAGCGCAGCGGCGAGGCGGTGCGCGCCTGCATCGTGCTGCAGCAGGACGGTCTGACCGAGGAGCAGGTACGCGCACACTGCAAGCGCTTCCTGACCGACTACAAGGTGCCGCGCAGCGTGGAGTTCCGCGCCGAGATGCCCAAGTCACCCATCGGCAAGATCCTGCGTAAGGACCTCAAGGCCGAGCTCACCCGCCGCCAGGCCGGCTGACACGAGCCCGCCACCGGAGAACCCTCAGATGCTCACAGAATTCGAGACCCGGCTGCTCGGGATCATGATGATGGCCATCATGCTGGGCATGGGCGCATCGCTGACCTTCAAGGACTTCCGCATCGCCTTTCGCAAGCCGCAGGGCATTGCGGTGGGGCTGGTGTGCCAGTACGGGATCATGCCCTTCCTGGGCTACGCGCTGGCCGTCACCCTGGGCTTGCCGCCTGCGCTGGCCATTGGCGTGATCCTGATCGGCTGCATGCCCGGCGGCACCACCTCCAACATCTTCACCTACTTCAGCAAGGGCGCGCTGGCACTGTCGATCATGATGACCATCTGCTCCACCCTGGCAGCGGTGGTGATGGTGCCCGCACTGCTGTCCTTTTACTCCGGCCTGAAGGGGCTGCCGGCAGAGTACGCGGTACCGGCGGCCAATGTGGCGCAGGTGCTGGTGGTGCTGATCGTGCCCACGCTGCTTGGCATGGCGCTGCGAAAGTGGAATCCCAATGTCGGCGCCACCATCGAGCTCATCGGCGGTGCGCTGGGCATCTTCGTCATCCTGTTCCTGATCGGCACCTGGGTGCCGCGCAACCACATGCTGCTGGCCACCACGCCCTGGTCGGTGTACTTCGCGGCCATCGGGCTGGGCCTCATCGGCATGGCGCTGGGCTACGCGCTGTCGCGCCTGCTGCGCCAGGACACCCGCCGCTCCCGCACCATCGCACTGGAAACCGGCATCCAGAACGGTCCGTTGGCGGTGCTGATCATCCTGCTCACCTTCAAAGGCGAGATGCAGCAGCAGGTGCTGCTGGTGCCGGTGCTGTATTCCCTCTTCATCGTGCTCACGTCCAGTGCCGTGACGGTCTGGTTCCGCCGCACGACGACCCGCGAGGAACTCGCCCGCGACCGGGCCAAGGTGCCCACGAACGCCGCCACCGCCGGCTGAGCGCCCGGCGCGCTGCATCGGTCCGGGGACGGGGCCGCAGGCCGGCCTGCCGATGTGACCGGGCCTGGGGTTACTCCACCTTGCCGATGCGCTTGACCGCCTCGGCCATGACCTTGGCGTCGGCGTCCCAGTAGGCCTGGAATTCGGGCGCGTCCAGGTACTCGATGGGGCTGCCGGCCTTGCCGATGGTGGCGATGACGGCCGGGTCAGCCGCGGTCTTGCGCGAGGCGGCGCGCAGCTTCTGGATGATGTCCTCGGGCGTGCCGGCGGGCACGAACAGGCCAGCCCATTGCGCGAACTTCACGGGCTGGCCCAGTTGCGTGAGGCTGGGCACTTCGGGCAGGGACTGCAGCGGCTTGTCACCCCAGTGGCCCAGGGCCCGCAGCTTGCCGGACTTGATGTGCTGCGCCACGGTGGACGGCCCACTGGCCACGGCGTCGATCTGCCCGCCCAGCAGCGCCAGCACGGCCGGGCCCGCGCCAGTGAAAGGCACGTGCGTGGCCGGGAAGCCGGCACTGGCCTTGAGCATCTCCATCGGCACGTGCATGGTGCCGTAGTTGCCCGAGCTGCCGTAGTTGAAGCCGCCAGGCTTCTTCTTCGAATCGGCCACGAACTCGGCCAGCGTCTTCCACGGGGCTTCGGCCCGCACCACCAGCACGGTGGGGTCGGCCGTGAAGCGGGCGATGGGCTTGAACTGGTTGAGCGTGAAGGCGGGCTTCTTGCCGAACAGCAGGTCGGCCTCGGGCAGGATGGAAATCGAAGACAGGCTCATCAGGAGCGTGTAGCCATCGGGCGCCGCGCGCGACGCGGCGGCAATGCCCAGCCCGCCGCCCGCACCGGCGCGGTTCTCCACCACGATGGTGGCCTTGAGCTCGCGCGCCAGGGCTTCGGCCACTGGGCGGGCCACGGTATCGGCCACGCCGCCGGGCGGGAAGGGCACGATCATGGTGATGTTGCGGCCCTCGGGCCAGGCGCTCTGGGCGGCTGCGGGGCCGGCGCCCAGACTGGCGGCGAGCGCGGTGGTCGCAGCGGCGGCGATCAGGTGGCGGCGTTGCATGGTGGTGTCTCCTTGGGGGTCAGGTCTGGTGCGCTCAGGCGTCCACGAAGCGGTTGCTGAGCATGCCGATGCCGTCGATCTCCACGACCACGGTGTCGCCATGCTTAAGCCATGAGGGCGGGTTCAGGCCCATGCCCACGCCAGCCGGCGTGCCCGTGGCGATGATGTCGCCCGGCAGCAGGGTGATGCCGCGCGAGCAGGTCTCGATCAGGGTGGGCAGGTCGAAGATGAGGTCTTGCGTGCGGGCGTCCTGTCGCAGGTCGCCATTGACCCAGCAGCGCACCCGCGTGTCGGTGCCGTCGAGCTCGTCGGCAGTGACGATCCACGGGCCCATGGGGCAAAAGGTGTCGAAGCTCTTGCCCAAGTCCCATTGCTGGTGGCGCATCTGCACGTCGCGCGCCGTCACGTCATTGACGATGGTGTAGCCGAAGATGTGGGACAAGGCTTCGGCCTTGGAGATGTTGCGCCCGCCTTTGCCGATGATGACGGCGAGCTCGGCCTCATAGTCGATCTGGCTGGAGACCGCCGCCCCGGGCAGCCGCACGTCGGTTCCGGTGGCCACCACGCACTCGGGCACTTTGGTGAAGACGATGGGCCAGGCCTGCGGGTCGGCGTTGCTGTTCTTGAAGACCGTCTCGCGCAGTTCCTTGGCGTGGGCGTGGTAGTTGCGGCCTACGCACCAGACGTTGCGCCGGGGCAGCGGGATGGGGGCTTCCAGCTGCACGCTGTCCAGGGACACGGCAGCGCCTGCAGCGCCAGGCAGTGCCTCACCGCGGGCGGCGCGTTCCACCAGCGGCAGGGCGCCACGCGCGGCGTCTGCGGGTGTCAGGGCCAGGGGCGTGACGGTGCGGCCCTGGGTGTCGACGAGGCCGACGTGGCGTTGGTCTTGATGGAGGTAGGTGGCGATGCGCATGTGGCAGGGGTCGCGTTGGGGCCGGTGGTGCAGGGAGCACAGCCGGGGGTGGCGGGGCGGTGTGGTGGATTCGAGGTCGCGGATGCTAACCCCGGCTCAAAGGCCGACTGCGGTTCTTGACCAATCGCACGGCAGTCCCCATCCCACTGGGCAAGGCCCGCACAATCCGGCGCTCCAAGGAGACCCCCTATGACCCGCCCCAACCTCTTTCGTCGCTTCACCTGCATGGCCGCGGCCGCCCTGGCCCTGGCCAGCGGCACGGCTCAGGCCCAGGAGTGGCCCAATGCCAAGCCTGTGCGCGTGGTCGTGCCCTTTGCCACGGGCGGTTCCGCCGACGTCTTCGGCCGCATCGTGGCGCAGCGCCTGCAGGAGGCCCTCGGCCAGAGCTTCGTGGTGGAGAACCGCCCCGGCGCCGGCTCCATCATCGGCACCGACGCCGTGGCCAAGAGCGCGCCTGACGGCTATACGCTGCTGGTGATGAGCAACACCCACACCGTCAACGAGTCGCTCATCCCCAACAAGCCCTACCAGCTGATGCGCGACTTCGTCGGCATCGCCCCCATCAACGCGTCTGACCTGGTGCTGGTCGCGCGCGCCGGTCTGCCCACGGCTCGCCTGGGCGAACTGCTGGGGGCCGCCAAGGCCAAACCGGACGGCATGACCTACGCCTCCTCCGGCCCCGGTACGCCTTACCACATGGCCGGCGAGCTGCTGAAGGCCATGGCGGGCGTGAAGATCGTGCACGTGCCCTACAAGGGCAGTGCCCAGGCCCGCACCGACGTGCTGGGCGGCCAGGTGGACATGATGTTCGACGCCATTCCCACCATGGTGGAGCAGGTCAAGGCCGGCAAGGTCAAGGCTGTGGCCGTGACGGGGAAGGCACGTTCGCCCATCCTGCCGGATGTGCCCACCGCCTCCGAGGCGGGCGTTCCGGGCTATGAGGCCACCATCTGGCTGGGCATCATGGCGCCCAGGGGCACGCCCGCGGCCATCGTCAACCGCCTGAACGCCGAGATCTCCAAGATCACCGCCAACCCGGAGCTGCGCCGCCAGTGGGCGGGGCAGGGCACGGCCGCCATGTCCATGAACGTCGACGAGTTCACCAAGTACCTCAACGAGGACATCGCCAAGTGGTCTAACCTGGTGAAGAGCGCCGGCATCAAGGTGGATTGAGGGCCATGACCACGACGCTGCATCTGCTGTGCGCCGGCGCTGCGCAGGGCCTCGTGACCGCACTGCAGCCGCGCCTGCTGCAGGAGCTGGACGCCCAGACCGGCGGCCGCTTCGGCGCCGTGGGGGCGATGAAGGAGGCTTATGGCGCCGGCGAACCTTGTGACCTGTTTGTTTCCAGTGACGCCATCGTCACGGCGCTGATTGCAGAAGGCCTGTTGCGGCCCGACAGCCGTACCCCGCTGGGGCACGTGCGCACTGGTGTTGCGGTGCGCACCGGCACCACTCACCCCGCGGTGGGCACGCCCGAGGCCCTGGCGGCGGCCTTGCGCGCGGCGGACGTGGTGCACTACCCCGACCCCCAGCGCGCCACCGCCGGCATTCACTTTGCCAAGGTGCTGCGTGAACTGGGCCTGGACGGCGAACTGCAAGACCGCATCCGCACCTTCCCCAATGGCGCCACGGCCATGCGCGAGTTGGCGGCGTCATCGGCTTCCAACCCCATCGGCTGCACACAGGTGACCGAGATCCTGTTCACGCCCGGCCTGGATCTGGTGGGGCTGCTGCCACCGCAGTTCGAATTGGCCACTGTCTACACCGCCGCGGTGCCCGTGCGCGCCAGCCACCCCGCGCTGGCCGCAGGCTTCATCGGGATGATGACCGCCCCAGACACGGCCGAGCTGCGCCAGCGCTGCGGCTTCGAGGTCTGAGGGCCCGGGCGTTCGCGTCCAAGAAAACCCGGTTGTCACCTTCCTCCGCCGGCCCGATCATCGGTGCCGCAGCAGAAGGAGCGCGACCATGATCAACCGTAGAACCGCATTGGCGGCCGCCCTGGGCGTGGCCGCGGCCCCGGCGCTGAGGGCACAAGCGCAGGGAGCATTTCCGGCCCGGATGATCCGCATCGTGCCCTTCGGCACCGCGGGCGGGCCGATTGACACCTTGGCACGGGCCTATGCGGAGAAGCTGCAGGCCCGCTTCGGCCAGACCGTCATCGTGGAGGCCAAGCCGGGGGCCAGCGGCATCATCGCCGCCGACTTCGTGGCCAAGGCGCCGGCCGACGGGCACACGGTGCTGTTCACCATGCCGCTGACGCACATCAACGTGCCCATCCTGCAGCCCAAGGTACCGTACGACCCGGTACGCGATTTCACCCCGCTGTCCATCGTGGCCACGGGCGGGCCGATGATCGTGACCCGGGCCGACGCGCCCTATGCCGATGTGCAGGGGCTGGTGGACTTTGCCAAGCGGGCCAACCGTCCGCTGACCTACGGTACCTGGGGCATTGGCAGCTCGGCCCACCTGTTCGGCGAGTTGCTCAAGCGCCAGACCGGCGCGGCACTCACCCACGTGCCCTACAAGGCCGAGGCGCAGGTGCACAGCGACCTGTTCGGTGGTGCGCTGGACTTTGCCTGGTCCAACCCGTCCACGGCGCGCGGCCACGTGCAGGCCGGCAAGATGAAGGTGCTGGCCATCGCCGGCAGCCGCCGCGTCTCCGCCCTGCCGCAGGTGAGCACTTTCACGGAGCAAGGCTGGAAGGGCTTTGACGTGGACAGCTGGATCGGTATCTACGGGCCGGCCCGTCTGAGCGCAGAGGCGCAGGCGGCCTGGGTGGCGGCGCTGCGCGAGACCACCGCCCTGCCGGACGTGGCGCAGCGCCTGACGGCCTTCGGCTTCGAACCCCTGGGCAGCACGCCGGCGCAGTTCGCCGAGCGGGTGCAGGCCGACACCCCGAGGGTGGCCGAGCTGATCAAGGCGGCGGGCGTCACGGCCGACTGAAACTGACTGGGCCCGCCCCCGGGCCAGGCGCCACCGGCAGCCCGCATCGACCCCTTTTCCCGGAGCCCCGCGCCATGAACGCCCCTGACCGCCCTTTCGAACCCGGACCGGACACCGGCACCGCCTACGGCCGCCCGGCGCCGACCTACCGCGCTGAGTTGACCGAGGTGGGCCCGGGCAAGCCCATGGGCGAGTTGCTGCGGCGCTATTGGCACCCCATCGGCCTGAGCAGCGAGGCTGGCACCACGCCCCGCAAGGTGCGGGTGCTGGGCGAGGACCTGATCCTGTTTCGCGATGGGGCGGGCCGCCCAGGCCTGGTCTACCCGAACTGCACGCACCGCGGCACCTCGCTGTACTACGGCAAGGTGGAGCAGCGCGGCATCCGCTGCTGTTACCACGGCTGGCTATTCGACGTGCAGGGCCATTGCCTGGAGCAGCCTTGCGAGCCCGAGGGCGGCACGTCCCGCGGCCGGCGGCGCCAGCCCTGGTACCCGGTGCAGGAGCTCTACGGCCTGGTCTGGGCCTACATGGGCCCGCCCGAGCGCAAGCCGGTGCTGCCGCGCTACGAGTGTCTGGACGAGCTGGCCGCAGACGAGTTCCTGGAGGCGGATGACAGCAGCATTGGCGGCGGCGGGCCGCCCATCATCCCCTGCAACTGGCTGCAGCACTACGAGAACCTGGTGGACCCGTTCCACGTGGTGATCCTGCATTCGGCCTTCAGCGGCACGCAGTTCGTGCCCGAGATGGCGGTGATGCCCCAGGTGCGCTGGGAGGCCTATGAGCACGGCGTGCGCACGGTGTCGCACCGCACGCTGCCCGACGGGCGCACCCTGCGGCGCATCAGTGAGGCCGGCCTGCCCACGCTGCGGGTGATCCCCAGCCCGCGCCTGGGCCGCTTCGGCCGGGTGGAGTCGCTGGGCTGGGTGCTGCCCATCGACGACCACCACTTCCGCATCTACGTGGTGGGCCGCGTGCGCGAGGTGGGTGAGTTGCGGGCCATGCGCACGCGCATGAACGGCAAGCTGTGGGAAGAGATGACCGAGGCCGAACACCGCGACCACCCCAACGACGTGGAGGCCATGGTCAGCCAGGGCGTGATCGCCCACCACTCCGACGAGCACCTGGTCACCAGCGACAAGGGCATCGTGCTGCTGCGCCGCCTGCTGGAGCAGCAACTGGCCGCCGTGCGCGAGGGCCGTGACCCGGCCGGCGTCAGCTTCGACCCGAAGGCCCCGCCCGTGTTGTTTCAGGCGGGGAACTGGGTGGAAGGGCCTGCGGGGGTGCAGCCGGCTTGAGCCTGCGGCGGCGGGCAGCCTCCTGGGAGGCCTGCCCCTGTTGAGATGTTGTTCAGCGCGCCACCGGCGGCACCAGCGCCGCGTGCTCGGCCAGCCAGCGCTCGGCCTTGCCGCCATCGGCCTCTGCAGGGTGGAAGTCGGGCGCGGTGTAGCGCCGCCAGCCGCGCCACTGGGTGCGCACCACCCCCCGCGGGCCGAACAGGGTGCGCCAGGCGCTGGCCCAGGTGGAGGCCTGGTGCCAGGTGCCGTCGCGCCAGAGGTTGTGCAGGGTCTGGCGCAGCACGTCCGTGGCGAAGTGCCAGCTGGCCAGCCGGTACAGGCGCAGCCGCCAGGTTTCATTGCCGCCGAGGGCGCGGTAAAGATCGAAGGCGGTGCAGCGGTGCTCGTTCTCCTCGCTGGCGTGCCACAGCCACATGTCGCGCAGGCGGGGTTCGGCGCCTTCCAGGGCCTCGGGGTGCGACAGCAGGTACTCCGACAGCAAGGCGGTGAGGTGCTCGGTCGCCGCAGTCACCGCGAGCCAGGCGCGCGGCTCGTGGCCCGCCAGCTTTTCCAGACGCTTCAGGCGCTTGTGGATGCGAGGCTCCCAGTGGTTGACCAGGCCCTGCTGCTGCAGGTGGGCGTTGAACAACTGATGGATGCGCCGGTGCGTGGCCTCCTGCCCGATGAAGCCCCGTGCCTCGGCCTCGAAGCGCTCGCGCGCCGGGCATTCCAGGCGCGCCAGCCCGCGCTTGACCGAGTCGATGAAGAACTGCTCGCCCGCCGGAAAGCTCATGGACAGGGCGTTGAACAAGGCGGTGCGAAAGGCATCGCCCCCGTTCCAGTGGCGTGGCAGCGGGGTCTGCAGATCGACCAGCAGGCGGCGGATGGTGAGGTCGGTCATGGTGGAACGATTGTGCGGGCGCCGCATACTCCGCGTTTGACGAAGGCACATGTCCCTGTAGGGGCCTTGCCCACTCATTGAGGCTCAGCTCACGCACCCTGCCCATGTCTCGCCTGCACTCCCACCGCGACCGGCCCGTCCACCTGGGCGTGCTGCCCACCGAACGCCTGCGGCGCGACCCTGACGCGCTGCCGCAGCCGGCCGTGCAGCCTGGGGAGGGCTGCAGTCCGGGTGCCCATGCGGTGTCAGGCAGCGTTCCCGAGTACCGTCGCCTGCTGTCCCCTGTGCTTGAAGGTGCGGTAGCTTCGGCGCGCGCGCCGATCCCGGATGACCTGGTGGCGCGCCAGCAGCACCTGAAGGCCGCGGCCTGCTTCCTCGACGCGACGCTCGCGGGGGTTTGTCGCCTGAATCTCGTCGAAGAAGGAACGGCAGGAGGCCCCACGCCCACCGCCACCACTGCAGCTCACACCCACGCCCTCGTCTTCCTCATCGAGTTCGGCCGCGAGCCCGCCGAAGGCGAGCCCGGCGATGCCTGGATCCGCGGCAGCAATGTCGAGCGCACAGACCTGCGCTGCGCCGAGGTGGCGGCCGTGCTGGCGGGCTACTTGCGCACGCTGGGCTGGCACGCCCGCGGCCATGTGGCAGGTGACACCGTGCTGGATCTGCCGGCGCTGGCCCAGCGCGCCGGCGTGGCGCGTGTCGTGGACGGGGTGCTGTGCGTGCCGTTCTCCCGCCGCGGGTTTCGCATCGGCGTGGTCTCCACCGATCTGGACATCGCCTGCGACGCGCCCATCGCGGCCGACGAATCGCTGGACTGGCCCGACACCGAGGCCTGGCTCGGCGTGGGCGGCACGCGGCCGGCCTTCGAGGACGATGACCTGGCGCAGCGGCCCGTGCACCTGGGGCGCTGGCCTATGGAGCGCATCCGCCGCGCGGCGCAGCCCACCACGATGATCGACCGCGCGCGCATCCAGCGCGTGCCCAAGCGCGCCGACCTCTTCACCCGCGCCCTGGCCGGTGACCTGGGCCTGCGCGCGCAGCAGGAGCGGACGCGCTTCGCGATCAAGCACCCGCTGGCCTTGGCGATGACGCCGCTCATCCGGGGGCTGGTGCCGTTGCAGGGCCTGCGCGAGAAGCTGCGGCCTACCGGTTGGGGCGGGGACCTGTCGGACCCCCTGCGCAACGCTCAGTCCCTCAAGGCGCTGGGGCACTTTCTGGGGGCGGACTTCGTGGGTATTTGCGAGGCCGAGCCCTGGATGTGGTACTCCCACGACGAGGTGGAGGGCCGGCCCATCGAGCCCTACCACCGGTTTGCGGTGGTGATGCTGATCGACCAGGGCTTCGAGACCATGGAAGGCGCCTCGGGCGACGACTGGATCTCGGGGGCGCAGTCCATGCGCGCCTACCTGCGCGGCGCGCTGATCGCCGGGCTGATGGCCGCGCACGTGCGGCGCATGGGCTTTGGCGCGCGCGCCCATTCCAACGCCCACTCCGAGGTGCTGCACCTGCCCGCCGTGCTGATGGCGGGCCTGGGTGAACTCTCACGCATTGGCGAACTGGTGCTCAACCCCTTCATCGGCCCGCGCTCGAAGTCGGTGATCTTCACCACCGACCTGCCGCTGGCCGAGGACCAGCCCATCGATTTCGGCCTGCAAGACACCTGCGCGCAGTGCTTGAAGTGTGCGCGCGAGTGCCCCTGCAACGCCATCCCCTTCGGCCCCAAGACCGTCTTCAACGGCTACGAGATCTGGAAGCCCGACGTGGAGAAATGCGGCAAGTACCGCCTGACCAACATGAAGGGCTCGGCCTGCGGCC
>JBIKMY010000259.1:0-3896 GCA_044358945.1 Rubrivivax sp. | reverse complement strand
CACCAGGTCGTTGTCGATGGTCTTGGGGATGTGGATGCAGCGCAGCGGGTAGCCGGCACGCGTCGCCTCTTCGCTGACGATGCGCACGGTGTCCGACGAGTCGTTGCCACCGATGTAGAAGAAGTGGCCGATGCCGTGGGCCTTCAGCACCTGGAAGATCTCCTGGCAGTACTTCAGGTCCGGCTTGTCGCGGGTGGAGCCCAGCGCCGAGCCCGGGGTGCCCGCCACCAGCTCCAGGTTGTGGCTGGTCTCCTGGGTCAGGTCGAAGAAGTCTTCGTTGACGATGCCGCGCACCCCGTGTCGGGCGCCGTACACCCGTTCCACGCCAAGTTGCCGGCGCGCCTCCAGCACCACGCCGACCAGGGACTGGTTGATCACCGCGGTAGGGCCGCCGCCTTGGGCGACCAGGACTTTGCCTGGGGTCATCTTGAAGTCCTTCTTGAGGGGTTTGGGGCATGAGCGAAGCAATCTTCGGGCCGGCAGGTGACTTGCATCAGAGTGCTACAGATCACCTAGAATCCAGGTCATGTCCATTATTCATAGACTTTATAGTCATAACTGGATACTATCTTTAGCCGACGCCACAACACGATAAGCGCCATGAGCTGGAGCATCGCCAACGCCAAGCAGCAATTCTCAGAGGTGCTGCGCCTGTGCGTAGAGGAACCGCAACCGGTGTTCAACCGGTCGCGGCCCGTGGCTGTGGTCGTGAGCGCGCAGGACTATGCCGCCTTCGACGCCTGGCGCCAAAGGCAGCAGTACCCAGCAGCTCTGGATGTGTCCGGGCTGTTCGGCCCGGCGCGCGAGGCCCTGCGCGACGGCGGCGAGGACGCCCTGGACCTGCCCCCCCGTGTCGACCGCCCGCAGGTCGAATTCGACCCGGAGCCCGAATCAGGTATGACGCATGCAGCTCAGTGACACCAACGTCATCAGCGAGCTCATGCGGCCCTCGCCCGACCCCGGCGTGGCGGCGTGGGCCGGCCACCAGAGCGCGCTTTGCATCAGCGTCATCACGGTGGACGAGCTGGTCTTCGGCCTGCGTCGCCGCGGCTCCGCGCGGCTGCTGAACTGGTTCGACCGCTTCATCGAACAGGTGCAGGTGCTGGACATCACACCCTCCGTGGCCCGCCGCGCAGGCGAGATGCGGGCCTTGCTGCAAGGCAACGGGCAGGTACGCACCCAGGCTGACATGATGATCGCGGCCACGGCGCAAGTGCACGGGCTCACGCTGGTTACCCGCAACACTCGCGACTTCGACGGCTGCGGGGTCGCGGTGCTCAATCCCTTCCTCAAGCCCGTCACGACATCTGTGACGTGAGCGCTCTTGAGGCCCGGCAGGCGCTGCAGTCAGCCCTGCGCAGCGATGCCTGACTCAGCGCACCTTGCGCGGGGCCTTGACACCGCCGGTGGGCCGCGGCGGCAGGCCGGTGTGCTGCGTCAGCAACCGCCCCTTGGTGACGGTGGACACCTTGGCCCCCGCGGGTGTGGAGTTCTTGCGCCGGGCGCTGGTGTAGGTGCCGTCGGTGGTGGGCTGGAAAGTCGGGATCAGGTGGTGCTTGCCGTTGCCAATGAGATCCGCCCGGCCCATGGACTTCAGCGCCTCACGCAGCAGGGGCCAGTTGTTCGGGTCGTGGTAACGCAGGAAGGCCTTGTGCAGGCGGCGGCGCTTCTCGCCTCGCACGATGTCCACTTTTTCCGCGCGCGATGCATCGCGGCTGATGCCCTTGAGCGGGTTCAGGTTGGAGTGGTACATCGCTGTGGCCGTAGCCATGGGGCTGGGGTAGAAGGTCTGCACCTGATCGGCCTTGAAACCGTTGCGCTTGAGCCAGAGCGCCAGGTTCATCATGTCCTCGTCGCTGGTGCCCGGGTGCGCGGCGATGAAGTAAGGGATCAGGTACTGCTTCTTGCCGGCCTCGGCCGAGAACTTCTCGAACAACTGCTTGAAGCGGTCGTAGGTGCCGATGCCCGGCTTCATCATCTTGGACAGCGGCCCGCCCTCGGTGTGCTCCGGCGCGATCTTCAGATACCCGCCCACGTGGTGGGTGACGAGTTCCTGCACGTACTCGGGTGACTTCACGGCCAGGTCATAGCGCAGGCCCGAGCCGATGAGGATCTTCTTCACGCCCTTCAAGGCCCGCGCACGGCGGTACAGCTTGATCAGCGGCCCGTGGTCGGTGTTGAGGTTGGGGCAGATGCCGGGGTAGACGCAGCTGGGCTTGCGGCAGGCGGCCTCGATCTCCGGGCTCTTGCAGCCGATACGCCACATGTTGGCGGTGGGGCCGCCCAGGTCGCTCACCACGCCCGTGAAGCCGGCCACCTTGTCGCGGATGTCCTCGATCTCGCGAATGATCGAGTCCTCGCTGCGGCTCTGGATGATGCGCCCCTCATGCTCGGTGATGGAGCAGAAGGTGCAGCCGCCGAAGCAGCCGCGCATGATGTTCACGCTGAAACGAATCATCTCCCAGGCCGGAATCTTGGTCGGCCCGTCGTGGCCGCCGGTCTCGTCGGCGTAGTCCGGGTGCGGGCTGCGGGCGTAGGGCAGATCGAACACGTGGTCCATCTCCGCGGTAGTCAGCGGGATGGGCGGCGGGTTGATCCACACGTCGCGCGCCGTCGCACCTTGGCCGTGGCGCTGGACAAGGGCCCGCGCATTGCCGGGATTGGTCTCCAGGTGAAGCACGCGGTTGGCGTGGGCGTAGAGCACGGGGTCGCTTTTGACCTGCTCGTACGCGGGCAAGCGGATCACGGTCTTGTCGCGCGGCGGCATCATCACGCGACCGCTCTTGCGGGACACGGGCATGGTGACGACCGCCTCCCGCGGCACTGTGCCCTGCGCTTGTGCGGAGCCCTCCGTTCGGGTCGAGCCTGCTGGATCCCCCTGCTGTTCACGCGCACACGTCTCGCCTTGCGACGCAGCCGCGTCCTCCGTCATCAGGTAGGGGTTGATGTGGTCATCAATCCGCCCTGGACGGTCGACTTCGGTCGAATCGATTTCCATCCAACCGCCGGCAGCGGGGTCATCGCGACGGCGGATGAAGGCCGTGCCGCGCACATCGGTGATGGCGGCGATGGGCTCGCGCCGCGCCAGGCGGTGGGCGATCTCGATGATGGCGCGTTCGGCATTGCCGTACAGCAGCAAGTCCGCCTTGCTGTCCACCAGCACGGAGCGACGCACCTTGTCCTGCCAGTAGTCGTAATGCGCAATGCGGCGCAGGCTCGCCTCGATGCCGCCAATGATGACAGGCACGTCCTTGAAGGCCTCCTGGCAGCGCTGGGTGTAGACCAGCGTCGCGCGGTCGGGCCGCTTGCCGGCCACGCCGCCCGGCGTGTAGGCGTCGTCGCTGCGGATCTTTCGATCGGCCGTGTAGTGGTTGATCAACGAGTCCATGTTCCCGGCCGCGACACCGAAGAACAGGTTGGGCTTGCCCAAGGCCTTGAAGGGCTCGGCGCTTTGCCAGTCGGGCTGGGCGATGATGCCCACCCGGAAGCCCTGCGCCTCCAGCGTGCGGCCGATCACCGCCATGCCGAAACTGGGGTGGTCCACATAGGCATCACCCGTCACGATGATGATGTCGCAGCTGTCCCAGCCCAGCCGCTCCATCTCGGCACGGCTCATGGGCAGGAAGGGCGCGGGCCCGAAGCGCTTGGCCCAGAAGGGCTTATAGCCGGTCAGGGCCTTGGGCAGCGCGGGCGGGGTGAGAGTGGTGGTCGACACCCACCGATTGTCGGCGCTGCGCTCAATCCTCGGCGGGGTCCACCAGAAACCCCCCACTCTGGTGCGCCCACAGCCGTGCGTAGATGCCGCCGGCAGCGAGGAGTTCCGCGTGGGTGCCCTGCTCCACCACGCGGCCCTGGTCCATGACGATCAGGCGGTCCATGGCGGCGATGGTGGACAG
>JBIKMY010000258.1:0-3902 GCA_044358945.1 Rubrivivax sp. | reverse complement strand
CGAGCGGCTGGGCCGGCTGATCGGCCGCGTGCACGCCGTGGGCGCCACGCAGGGGTTTGCCCACCGCCTGACGCTGTCGCCCGCGCTGGGCCTGCAGGCGATCGAAGCCCTGCTGCAACTGCAGGCGGTGGACCCGGCCCTCGCCCCGCGCTGGGAGCATGCCGCACGCACGGCCATGGACGGCGTGGCGCGGGCCTTCGACCGGACGGGGGCCGGCGTGCTGCGCCTGCATGGCGACGCCCACCGCGGCAACCTGCTGGAACGCGACAGCACGCTGCACCTGGTGGACTTCGACGACGCCTGCAGCGGCCCGGCCATGCAGGACCTGTGGCTGTTCCTGGACGGCCACGAGGGCGAAGACCGGCGGCGCCAGCTGCAGGCCCTGCTGCGCGGCTACGAGGACTTCATGGACTTCGATGACGCGCAGATCGCACTCATCGAGCCGCTGCGCACCCTGCGCCTGCTGCGCCACAGCGCCTGGATCGCCCAGCGCTGGAGCGACCCGGCTTTCCCCATCACCTTCCCTGGTTTCGGCACCCCGAATCACTGGGCTGACCAGACGGTGCTGCTGCACGAGCAGATCGACCGGATGGCGTGAAGGCCGTCCAGCGAACACCGCACCCAACGCTCAGGCGGCCGGCATCAGCTCCGCAGCCACGCGCGCCCACAGCGCGCGAACCTCTTCCTTCATCGTCAGCGCCTCCTGCCAACGGTCGGACAACTCGTAGCCGTCGGCGCCGGTGATGGCATAGGGCGTGGGCCCCAGTTCGCACAGGAAGGTCAGCGTCGCATCAGCGCCGGCGCGGCGCCGCCAACTGCGAAAGCCGTATTCCCACCAGCGCATGAACAGGTCCACCCAATCACGGTGGTGCGCGAAACTGGTCTGGATCTGCACCTGCTCACGGCTTGCAACCCGGCCGTGGAAGCCCCAGGTGTTGTCGAGGATCCGGTGCATGAGTGCATGGTTTTCTTCGCTCACCGGCCACGCAAACTCCCGGCCCACCAGATAGTGGGACAAGTCGGCCGTGAAGCGCAGATGCGGAAACCGGTCAAGCAGGTGCAGGGTGAAGAACAGATCGGTGGTCATCCGGTCCCGGTGCGTCTCGATGTGCAGGGCGATGCCGGCATCTGCGGCCAGTCGATGCCAACCCTCGATGTACGGCACGCACTCCTGCAGCGTGTAGGGGCGCACGTCGGCTTGCAGGTTGATGTGGTCGGCGCCGAACTCCTGCACATGCTCGATGATCGGCTTGAGTTCGTCGACCGTGCGGGGGTAGCACTGCGCCTGCCAGTGCATGCCGTGCGCGCGCAGGAAGCCCGTCACGTGCCGGACGAAATCGCGATCCGCAAAGCGCACGCCGCAGCCGTCAAAACCCGCCGCGCGGATCATCTCGAGCTTCTCGTCGAGTGACCACTCGAGACCATCCGGCCGGCGGCGCTCCATGGCCCACAGCGACTGGTACACCTGGAATTTCTGCATCGCTTTCACCCCTTGGTCAGCCGCGCGTGCGGCGCTGTTGTGCAGGCTCTGAGCGCCTGACGGTGATGGTGGTTCACGCACTTCCTCGCCTAACGATCTCGAAGCCCAGATCCAGCGAGCGCGGCTGCGCCGAAGCCCGACCCCCTTCTGCGGCCAGACGCTCGACGATCAAGCGTGCCGCGGTCCGGCCGATCTGCTCGCCTGGAATGCGCACGGTGGTCAACGGTGGATTGGCCGCGCGCGCAAGCTCGAAGTCGCCAAAGCCGGCGATGGCCAGGCGACCGGGCACCTCCACGCCAAGACGCTGACAAGCCTGCGCCGCACCAAAGGCCGCCACGTCGTTGACGAAGAACACCGCGTCGGGCGGCCGCGCGCGCGCCAGCAGCGTGGTGACAGCGCGTTCCCCGCTGGCGAAAGTCACGCCGAGATCCTCAAGCATGACGACCTGCGCGGCGCGCCCCAGTTCAGCCACCGCCTGGCGGTAACCCTCAAGCCGCTGCGTAGCCCGATGCTCGAGTTGGGGCGGCGTGCCTGCAAAGGCGATGCGCCGGTAGCCTTGCGCCGCCAAGGCCAGGGTCATCTGACGGGCGGCCTCGAAGTTGGAGAAGCCCACCGCACGGTCGATCGGATCCTGGGCCAGGTCCCAGGTCTCCACCACCGGCAACCTGCGCGTGCGCAGCATGGCGCGCACCTGCGGCGCGTGTCGCGTGCCCGTCAGCACCACGGCGACCGGCTGTTGACCCAGCAAATTCAGCAGGATGGACGCTTCGGCTTCGGCCGAGTAACCCGAACTGGCAATCAACAACTGCAGCCCGTGTTCACGCAACCCTTCGGCAAGGCCGTCCACCGTCTCGGCGAAGATGGTGTTGCGCAGCGTGGGCACGATCGCTGCGACGACGCGGGAACGCTGCGACTTCAAGGTACCGGCGGCCAGGTTGGGCACGTAGCCGGTCGCCTCGATGGCCGCCAGCACGCGGTCACGAACCTCCAGGGAGACCCGCTCGGGCGTGCGCAGGGCGCGCGACACAGTGATCGTGCCGACGCCCGCACGCTGCGCCACGTCGACCATCCGGACTCGTGTGCCCGGGCTGCCTCTGCTCGTCATCGCGGCGTACGGGGCAGTGCTCAGTCGGGCAGTTCGATCTGCAACATCGGCCCGTCGATGCGGACGGGATAGGTGCGCAGCGGCTCGCAGGCCGGCGGGCCGTCGACGCGGCCGGTCGGGATGTGAAACCGGCCGTTGTGCATGGGGCATTCGATGATGTCGTCCAGCACGAAACCCTCGGCCAAGCGGGCCACGGCATGGGTGCAGATGCCGTCCGTGGCGTAGTGGCGACCGCCAATGCGGTAGGCACAGTACACGTGACCCTCACGGATCACCTCAAGCACGTCGTCATCCGGAATCGTCGAGGTGGCGCACAAGGGGACCCACATCTCAAGAGCTCCCCTCAGACTGCTGCTGCGTTTTGTACGCGCTCGACCACCACAGGCTGCGGCAGGGAACGCGACGCGATCGCCATCGGGTCGGCACGCTGGGCCAGGATGACGCGGACGATCTCCGAATGGGCGGCCCACAAGCTCGGGCTCGGCTCAGGGAGCTGGTCTCGAATGGCGGCGTTCAGCGCCGGCAAGGCGTGGAACGGCACTGATGGGTAGATGTGGTGCTCGACGTGGTAATTCATGTTCCAGTAAAGCACGCGACCGAGCCAGACATTGGTCATCGATCGCGTGCACAAGCGGTGATCGAAGACATCCTGCGCCATAGCCATGTGCTGCGTCGTGATGAAGGCGTACACGGCGAACGCGCCAGCGAAGCGCGGAATGAAGAAGTACAACAGGGGCACCCAGGTCTGGCCGATCACCGCCCAGGCCAGCAGTCCGGCGTAGCCCGCCATCATCAGGCGCGCCTCGCGCACGACGATACGCTCCTGCCCCGCAGGCAGGTACACCCGCTCGCGATCCAGGATCCGACCACGAGCGTGGCGCGTCATCAACTTGGCTCGGGGCCAGAACTCCAGCAGGCCGACCACGTCGCCCAGCCAGGTGCGCAGGCGTACGGGGTTGGTGTAGCCCATCTGCGCATCGACCTTCCAGTGCCAGGTGTGCGTGTGGTGGTGCGAGTGGGCAAAGCGGCGGTGGGTGGGCGCTTCGCCCCACACAAAGGAGCTGATCCACAAGACCGCCTCGTTGAGCCAGCGTGAACGGAAAGCGGTGCCGTGGGCGCACTCATGAGACGGCGCATAGGCAAAGCCCAGCACCAGACCGTAGACCACGACGGCCGGCACCAGCCAGGCAGTGCCGCGCGCCAGATGAATCCACACGCCAGCACCTGCCAGCAGGACCCCCCATACCGCCAGGAAGTACAGCCCGGGCGCATCGGCCCGCTTCATCAGGCCCTTGAGCGTGGCGCGGTCGATTCGCG
>JBIKMY010000257.1:0-3930 GCA_044358945.1 Rubrivivax sp. | reverse complement strand
GGTGGTGGTCCTGGCTGCTGATCCGCAACGGCGCATCTACGTCAGGCGCATCGATGTAGCAGGCAACACCCGTACACGTGATGAAGTGATTCGACGCGAATTCCGCCAACTGGAATCTTCGTGGTACGACGGCCAGAAGATCCAACTCTCAAAGGAGCGGGTGGAGAGGTTGGGCTATTTCAAGCAGGTTGGCGTCGAAACCTCCGAAGTGCCTGGCAGCCTTGATCAGGCGGACTTGGTGGTGACTGTTGAAGAGCGTCCCACGGGCAACCTGATGCTCGGTGCCGGTTACTCCAGCGCTGAGAAGTTGACCCTGTCCGGATCCATCAAGCAGGACAATGTCTTTGGATCGGGGCATTACCTCGCTGTCGAGTTGAACACGAGCGACTCGAACAGGAGCCTGGTATTCAGCACGTTGGATCCGTACTTCACGATAGACGGCATCTCGCGTGCCATTGACGTCTACCACCGGACCAGCCGGCCCTTGAACAGTCTGGATACTCAATACCAGCTGGCCACGTCTGGAGCCTCTTTGCGGTTCGGTGTCCCCTTTACCGAGTCCGATACGGTGTTCTTCGGGCTTGGAGCCGAGCGTACCGAGATCAAGGACAGGCCGTCGCTTCCGAGCAGCTACATTCAGTACCGTGAGCAGTTTGGTCCCGTCAGCCACGCCATCCCTCTGACGCTGGGCTGGCAGCGCGACAAACGCGACAGCGTGCTGACGCCGACCGCTGGGCGCTATCAGCGATTCAATCTGGAGTGGAGCGTCGGGGGTGACGTCCGCTACTTGCGGTCCAATTTGCAGTACCAGGAGTACTGGGCCTTGCCGGCAAGGCTGAGCTTCGGATTGAACGCCGAGCTTGGGCTGGGTCAGGGGCTCGGCGGAAGGCCCTATCCTCTGTTCAAGAACTTCTATGGCGGGGGCCTCGGGTCGGTTCGCGGTTTCGAGCAAGGTTCCCTCGGCGTGGTCGATTCCACCGGAGCGTTTACCGGCGGCACCAAGCGGCTGAACGTCAACGGCGAGCTCTACTTTCCGGTGCCAGGCATGGGCAATGACAAATCCTTGCGCATCTTCGCGTTCACTGACGTTGGTAACGTCTGGGGCGAGGGCGAGTCTGTCAGCGCCTCGAGTCTTCGGTCGTCCACCGGTGTGGGTTTGAGCTGGCTGTCCCCCATCGGACCCTTGAAGCTCAGCTGGGGCGTGCCAGTCAAGTCCTTGGCGACAGATAGAATCCAGAAGTTTCAGTTTCAGATCGGGACCGGTTTCTGATGAGAACCATTGGCAAGATCATGGGTGCGGCCTTGTGGGCCTTGGCGTTCGCCGTCAGCCCGGCTGCTGCGCAGGAACTCAAGCTCGGTTACGTCAACAGCGAAAGGGTCTTGCGTGACTCCGCACCGGCCAAGGCTGCGCAGGCCAAGCTGGAAGCAGAGTTCGGCCGACGAGAGCGGGAGCTGAATGACATCCGCAACCGCCTCAAGACGGCTGCCGACAAGTTCGAAAAAGACGCTCCCACGCTGCCAGAGTCTGAAAAGACTCGCCGTCAGCGCGAATTGGTGGACCAGGAGCGTGATCTGCAGCGCAAGCAACGCGAGTTCCAGGAAGACCTGAACCAGCGCAAGAACGAGGAACTGGCGGCGGTGGTGGAGCGCGCCAACCGCGTGATTCGCCAGATCTTTGAAGCCGAAAAGTACGACGCCATCCTGCAAGAGGTGGTGTTCGCAGGGCCGCGGGTGGACATCACTGACAAGGTGATCCGCGCCCTGAACGCCCCTGCCAAGTGACGGCCCGCCTGACGTGCCCGAGGTTCGTGCAGGGGACCTGAGCGCGTTGCTCGGTGGGGAGTTGGTTGGCTCGCCCGATGTAGTGGTCGATCGCATTCGGCCTCTTCTGGAGGCCGATGAGCGCACCGTCTCCTTCCTGTCCAACCCCCGCTACGAATCGCAATTGCCGGTAACGCGAGCGGCGTGCGTCATCGTCAGTCCGCGCTACCGAGAGCAGGCAGCCCGCCTACCTAGCGCCATCCTTTGCGATGACCCGTACCTTGCCTTTGCCCGGCTGACCCAGTGGTGGGCGAGGGAAACCGCAATCATGAAGCCGGCCTCTGGGATGCACACGTCTGCGGTGGTGGATGCTTCAGCCCAGGTCCATCCCACCGCTCGCGTGGAAGCCCTGGCGGTAATCGGGCCCGGCGCACGCGTAGGCCCCGGGGCCTGGGTCGGCCCTCATGCGGTTATCGAGGCGCAGGCGGTGCTGGGTGCGGCCAGCCGCCTGGGGCCCCATGCCGTGCTCGGCCGTGGCTGCAGCGTCGGTGATCGCTGCATCCTGCATCCGGGTGTGGTGATCGGCGCCGATGGATTCGGTTTTGCCCCCCACCAAGGCCGTTGGGAGAAGATCGAGCAGCTGGGCGCGGTGACGATCGGAGATGACGTGGAGATCGGGGCCAACACCTGTGTCGACCGTGGTGCGTTGGAAGACACGGTGATCGAGCAGGGCGTCAAGCTGGACAACCTGATCCAGATAGGGCACAACGTGCGCATCGGAGCGCACACGGCGATGGCGGGTTGCGTGGGGGTGGCAGGCAGCGCCCGCATCGGTGCGCACTGCACGGTGGGCGGTGGTGCCATCATCCTTGGTCATCTGGAAGTGGCCGACCATGTGCACGTCTCCGCGGCGACCGTGGTCACCCGGTCGATTCTCAAGCCAGGCCACTACAGTGGCGTCTACCCCTTTGAAGAAAATGCGGCGTGGGAAAAGAACGCTGCCACACTGCGGCAGCTTCATGCCCTGCGAGACCGTCTGCGGTTACTGGAAAAGGCCAAATCATGAGGATGGACATCCACGGCGTGCTCAAGAAGCTGCCTCACCGCTACCCCATCCTGCTGGTTGATCGGGTGCTCGAGATCGAGAGCGGGGTTCGCATCAAGGCCATCAAGAACGTTTCCATCAACGAACCCTACTTCCTGGGTCATTTTCCGCATCGTCCGGTGATGCCCGGCGTACTGATGCTGGAAGCCCTGGCGCAGGCGGCGGCCCTGCTGTCGTTCGAATCCGCAGGGCAGGATCCCGACGACAAGACGGTCTATTACTTCGCTGGCATCGATGGGGCACGATTCAAGCGGCCCGTGGAGCCGGGGGACCAGCTGATGCTCGACGTGACGCTGGTGCGCGCCAAGGCGGGCATCTACAAGTTCGCCGCCCGCGCAAGCGTGGAGGGTGAGCTGGCCGTGGAAGCCGAACTGATGTGCACCATGCGCCAAGTGGGCTGAGGGCCGCGGCGGTATGACACGGATCCACCCCACCGCCATCGTCGATCCTCGGGCCGAGCTGGACGCCGATGTCAGCGTCGGGCCGTACGCTCTGATCGGCGCGAGCGTGACCGTCGGCGCCGGGACGCAGGTTGCGGGCCATTGCGTACTGGAAGGGCCCACGGTCATCGGGCGTGACAACCGTATTCATGCCCACTCGGTATTGGGCGGCGCGCCCCAGGACATGAAGTACCGCGGCGAACCCACAGCCCTGCACATCGGCGACCGCAACACCATCCGCGAGTTCTGTACCTTCAACCGCGGCACGGTGCAGGATGCGGGCGTCACCCGCATGGGCAACGACAACTGGGTGATGGCCTATGTCCACCTTGCGCACGATGTGCAGGTGGGCTCCCACACCATCCTGGCCAACAACGCCACGTTGGCCGGCCACGTCCACCTGGGCGATTGGGTCATCGTGGGCGGCCTGACTGGCATCCACCAGTTCTGCCACGTGGGTGCCCACGCGATGACCGGCTTCCAGAGCCACGTCTCACAAGACGTGCCGCCCTTCATGATGGTCTCAGGCAACCCGCTCGCGGTACACGGCTTCAACGTGGAGGGCCTGAGGCGGCGCGGGTTTTCGCGTGAGCGCATCGCGCAGGTCAAGCAGATGCACCGTCT
>JBIKMY010000256.1:0-3936 GCA_044358945.1 Rubrivivax sp. | reverse complement strand
TGTTCAATCGTGATGTCCTGGCCCACGTCCGCAGCAATCTGTTCTACCTTGATCTTTTCGCCGGCTGCAACCTTGTATTGCTTGCCACCGGTTTTTATGACCGCGTACATGTGTGACCTTTCAAAAACAGGCGACCACAAGGATCACCCCCTAAACCGAAGCCCGACAGTCTAGCACGGGCGGGTTCGCCCGGGGCTTGCGCCAGATTCCTGGCACGAGGCAGGCTGCGCAACCGCGTCCGTAGAGGAGTGGGCCCTGACGCGCCGCAGGGCCGGGCCATCACCCCGTTTCTATAATCGTGCCGGTATTCCACAGGCCCACGCAATTGACGTCACCCCCCAAGCCGGACGCAGCGCAGAGCGACCTTCTCGATCTCGCGATGAAGCAGGTCGACATCGTGATCCGAGAGCGCCTGTCGTCGCGGGTGGCCCTCGTGGACCAGATCGGCCGCTACATCGTCGAGGCAGGCGGCAAGCGGGTGCGGCCACGCCTGCTCTTGTTGTTCGCCCAGGCGCTGGGCTATGAGGGCCCCGACAGCCACGAGCTGGCCGCGACGGTGGAATTCATCCACACGGCCACTCTGTTGCACGACGATGTCGTGGATGAATCCTCGCTGCGCCGCGGGCGCGCCACGGCCAACGCACTGTTCGGCAACGCCGCCAGCGTGCTGGTGGGGGACTTTCTTTACTCGCGCGCTTTCCAGATGATGGTGTCGGTGAACCGCATGCGCGTGCTGGACGTGGTGGCTGACGCGACGAACGTGATTGCCGAGGGCGAAGTGCTGCAGTTGATGAACATGCACGACCCGGATCTGGCCGTCGAGGACTACCTGCAGGTGATCCGGTTCAAGACGGCCAAGCTGTTTGAGGCCAGCGCACGTCTGGGGGCCATCCTGGGGCAAGCCGACAGCGCCACCGAGGAGTCCTGCGCCGACTTCGGGAGGCGCCTGGGCACCGCCTTCCAGTTGGTGGACGACCTGTTGGACTACGAGGGCCGCAGTGAGGAACTCGGCAAGAACGTGGGCGACGACATCCGCGAAGGCAAGGCGACCCTGCCCATCCTGTTGGCCATGGCCCGCGGCACCCCTGCTGAACGCGAGATGCTCAAGCAGGCCGTGCGCTCGGGCGAAGTCGAGCGCCTGGGCCAGATCATCGAGGTAGTGCGGCGCACGGGCGCCATCGAGGCCACCCGGCAGGCGGCAGAGGCGGAAATCGCACAGGCGCGCCTGAACCTGGAGTGCCTGCCCGGCAGTAGCGCGCGGGACGCCCTGCTAGAATTGTGCTCTCGTGCAGTGCATCGATCGTCTTGATCGTGTGCGCGGTGCGTTGCTGTTGCGAGGCTTGGCCCTCGCAGAGCACTTCGGGGTGTAGCTTAGCCTGGTAGAGCGCTACGTTCGGGACGTAGAGGCCGGAGGTTCGAATCCTCTCACCCCGACCAGGATAGTCATGGGCGCCTTCTGTCCACATCTCATCAGAGGTCGTAGGATCCCACTCTTGATGATCCCCAACCCCCGTCTGGCTTGGTCATGGCGACTCTGAATCCCCGGCTCGCCAAGGCCAGGGCTTCCCAGGAGGCCTATTTCGTATGGGAAGGCCGCGACAAGAACGGTAAGCTGGTGCGCGGTGAGATGCGAGCCATCAGCAGCACGGTAGCCGTTTCCGCCCTTCGCAGGCAAGGCATCCTGGCGCACAAGGTCCGCAAGCGCAGCGCCAGGGGCGGCAGATCGATCAAGCAGAAAGACATCGCCATCTTCACGCGGCAGCTGTGCGCGATGATGTCCGCCGGAGTGCCCTTGCTGCAGGCGTTCGACGTGGTGGCGCGCGGGCACCCCAACCCCCGCATGATGCGCATGCTCAACGAGGTCCGCATGGACATCGAGACCGGCACCAGCCTGTCGGCGTCACTGCGCAAGCAACGCGCGCACTTCGATTCGCTGTACTGCAATCTCGTCGCCGCAGGCGAGGCCGGCGGTGTCCTCGAAGCAATGCTGGAGCGCCTGGCGGTCTACCAGGAGCGCACCATGGCACTGAAGGCCAAGATCCGCTCGGCGATGATGTACCCAGTGGTACTGGTGGTGGTGTCGGTGGTCGTGCTGGCCGTGATCATGACCCTCGTGATCCCGTCCTTCAAGAACGCATTCAAGTCCTTCGGGGCGGAATTGCCCGCGCCCACGCTGATGGTGATGGCGGCGTCCGACTTCTTTGTCGCCCACTGGCTGACCTTGCTCGTGGGATCGGGCGGAAGCGTCTATTTGTTCTTCGCGCTCTGGCGACGATCCGAGAAGATGCAGATGTTCATGGACCGATTGCTGCTGAAGGTGCCCGTCTTCGGTAGCTTGATCGAGAAAGCCACCATCGCACGCTGGACCCGCACCTTGTCCACCTTGTCCGCCGCCGGTGTGCCGCTGGTGGAGGCGCTGCAGTCCGTGGGCGGCGCCAGCGGCAATGCCGTCTTCGCACAGGCCACGGATGCGATCCAGCGCGAGGTCCGCACCGGCACCAGCCTGACCACGGCCATGCAGGGCACCGGGGTCTTCACACCCATGGTTCTGCAGGTCACGGCCATCGGGGAAGAGTCGGGATCGCTGGACCACATGCTGGGCAAGGCCGCCGAGTTCTATGAGGATGAGGTGGAGGAGATGATCAAGGGGCTGACCAGCCTGATGGAGCCTTTCATCATGGTGGTGCTGGGCCTGACCATCGGCTCCATCATGATTGCGATGTACCTGCCCATCTTCAAGCTGGGTTCCGTGGTCTGAGCGCCATGGGGCAGGAGTGGCTGCTGTCTGCGCCGGCCCTGGGCTTGCTGGGCCTGATCGTCGGCAGCTTTCTCAACGTCGTGATCCACCGGCTGCCGGTCATGATGGCGCGGCAGTGGTGGGCGGAAGTGGCGGGGCAACTGCAGGACGAGGCCTCTCACCAGGAGGTGTTTGGCCGGCCACCGCCTGGCGAAGCCACGAAGGCGGGCCGCTCGCTAGAGACAGCACTGCAGGCCTTGCCCAGGCTGAATCTGGCGGTGCCGCGTTCACGCTGCCCGGCATGCGGGCATGTCCTGGGTTGGAGCGAGAACGTGCCGCTGCTGGGCTGGTTGCGTCTGCGCGGAC
Organism: Rubrivivax sp.; assembly: GCA_044358945.1. Lineage (GTDB taxonomy): Bacteria > Pseudomonadota > Gammaproteobacteria > Burkholderiales > Burkholderiaceae_C > Rubrivivax. The sequence goes on along the minus strand of JBIKMY010000256.1, from coordinate 833 downwards.
GGTGCGCGGCCTGCGGCACGCGCATCCCGATGCGCTACCCCGCCGTGGAGGCACTGACCGCGCTGCTGTTTGCCGCCATCGGCTGGCGCTTCGGCCCGCAACCTGCCGCCCTGATGTGGTGTGGCGTGGCGGCCGTCTTGCTGACCTTGTCGGCCATCGACTGGGACACGACCTTGCTGCCCGACGACCTGACGCAGCCACTGCTGTGGGCCGGGCTCGTGGCCGCCGCCGCGGGCTGGAGCGGCCTGAGCACGGCAACCGCGCTCATAGGCGCCGTGACGGGCTACCTGTCGCTGTGGTCGGTCTACTGGCTGTTCAAGCTGGCCACGGGCAAGGAGGGCATGGGGCATGGCGACTTCAAGCTCCTGGCCGCCCTTGGGGCCTGGTTGGGATGGCAGGCCGTCCTCCCCATCGTGCTGATCGCCTCAGTGGCGGGCGCCCTGGTCGGCCTGGGCTTGAAGGTCAGCGGGCAACTCCGGGAGGGGCGCTACGTTCCCTTCGGCCCCTTCCTGGCCGGCGGTGGCCTGCTCCTCCTGCTGGCGGGAACCGACCGTGCCCTGGCCCTGATGGGCTGGTGACCGCCATCCGCAGGCATCCACCGGCATGCACCCGCTCCACATCGGCCTGACGGGCGGCATCGGCAGTGGCAAGAGCACTGTGGCGCGGTGGCTGGTGGCCCAGGGCGCGGCACTGGTTGACACCGATGCCATCGCGCGCGCGCTGACGGCCCCGCACGGCGCCGCGCTGTCGGCCATCGCCCAGACCTTCGGGCCTGACATGGTCGGCACGGATGGGGCCCTGGACCGCGACCGCATGCGTGCCCTGGTTTTCGG
>JBIKMY010000255.1:0-3963 GCA_044358945.1 Rubrivivax sp. | reverse complement strand
TTCGGCGTGGCCCCCGGCACCAACGACAAGACCAACCCCAACTGCATGGCCTCGCTCACGCGGGACGTGGTGTTCACCAACGTGGCGCTCACCGATGACGGCGACGTGTGGTGGGAGGGCATGACCGACGAGCCTCCGGCACACCTGATCGACTGGCAGGGCCGCGACTGGACGCCCGAGATCGCCCGCGCCCACGCCGACAACGGCAAGCCCCGGCCGGCCGCGCACCCGAATGCCCGCTTCACGGTCGCTTCCACCAACAACCCGGTGCTGGACGACCAGTGGGACTCCACCACCGGCGTGGCGATCGACGCCTTCATCTTCGGCGGCCGCCGCTCCACCACCGTGCCGCTGGTGACCGAGGCGCGCGACTGGACCGAAGGTGTCTACATGGCCGCCACCATGGGCAGCGAGACCACCGCCGCTGCCGCTGGCGCGCAGGGCGTGGTGCGGCGCGACCCGTTCGCCATGCTGCCCTTCTGCGGCTACAACATGGCCGAGCACTTCGGCCACTGGCTGCACCTGGGCGACAAGCTCAACGGCCACGGCGTGAAGCTGCCGGCCATCTTCTGCGTGAACTGGTTCCGCAAGGGCACCGACGGCAAGTTCGTCTGGCCGGGCTACGGCGAGAACATGCGCGTGCTGGCCTGGATGCTGGGCCGCATCGACGGCACGGCCGGCGGCGTGGAGCACGCCATCGGCACCAGCCCGCGCTACGAAGACCTGCATTGGGATGGCTTGGCCTTCACGCGCGCACAGTTCGACAGCGTGATCGGCATCGAGCCCGCCGCCTGGCAGCAGGAGCTGGCCTTGCATCAGGAGCTCTTCACCCAGCTGGCCCACGGCCTGCCGCCGGAACTGCCGGCCACCAAGGTGCTGATCGAGCAACGCCTGGCGGCTTGACCGCCCGGTGAAGCTCCAGATCCTGTCCGACCTGCATCTCGAGACCGAGGCCTTCGACCCCGAGCCGGTGCCGGGGGCTGACCTGCTGGTGCTGGCCGGTGACATCGACAGCACCTGGGCTGGCTTGCAGCGTTTTGCCGGCTGGCCCGTGCCCATGCTGATGGTGGCGGGTAACCACGAATTCGATGGCCGAGACCTGCATGCCGCATGGAGCTCCTTGCGCGAGGCCTGCGCGGCCCTCGGCATCCGGCTGCTGCAGCGCGAGGAGACAGTGCTGAGCGACAGCGCTGGGCGGCGCGTGCGCTTTCTGGGTGCCACGCGCTGGAGCGACTTTGACCTCTTTGGGGAGAAAGGCCGGCCCAAGGCCGAGCGGGCGGCCGGCTACTACCTGAAGAAGATGGGCTCCACCCTGGCTGGCCGCCCCCTGGACACGGCGGCCCTTCGCGCCGAGGGCCAGGCCTGCCGCGCCTGGCTGGAGCAGGCATTGGGCTTGCGAGGTGCGGAGCCGGTCCAGGCTACGGTGGTGATCACTCACTTTGCGCCTAGCCTTCGCAGCGCGGACCCGCGCTACGGCCGCCAGCCCGGGACGGCCAGCTTCTGCAATGCCGATGACGACCTGATTCCGCGTGCCGACCTGTGGATCCACGGACACCTGCACTGTCGCCACGACTACCGGGTGGATCGGCCCGGTCGCGCGCCGGCGCGCGTGGTGTGCCAGGCCCGCGGACTGGTCCGCAAGGGCGAGTCTGCAGGCTTTGATCCAGGTCGGCTGTTCGAGGTGTAGCCCTGCGGCGACATGCCACAGGCGACCTACGGCCAATTGACGTGTGACAAGGCCGGCGCTTTCGAGCGCGAGATACTGAAGCCTGTGCCATGTGCGGCTGCCCGGCCATTCCGGTCCGTTCCCGCGCAGGTGGCGCACATCGTTTTCTGGAGGAGACCTCAATGAAGATTCTTGTCGCCGTGGACGGCAGCCCCTTCACCAAGCGCATGCTCGGCTACTTGGCTGCGCATGACGAATGGCTGGGTGGTGCGCACCAGTACACCGTGTTGCACTCCGTGCCGGCCGTGCCGCCACGTGCCGCGGCGGTGATCGACAAGGCCACGCTCAAGGCCTACTACGACGACGAGGGCGAGAAGGTGATCAAGCCCATCCGCACGTTCTTCAGCAAGAAGCGCGATCTCAAGGTCGAGTTCCTGGTCAAGTCCGGGCCGGCGTCTGACAACATCGTCGCCACCGCCACCAAGGGCGGCTTTGACATGGTGATCATGGGCTCCCACGGTCACAGCACGCTGGGTAACCTGGTGATGGGCTCGGTAGCCACCAAGGTGCTGGCCCACTGCAAGACGCCGGTGCTGCTGGTGCGCTGAGTTCCCTGGGCCCGCGGGCCCAGTGGCGCGGCCGGCGCTTAGCTGGGCCGTGCGCCGATGCCGCTGAAGCAGGTGGCCAGAACCCACTCGACCACCTGCTCCTCGCTGTGGCGGCCTGAGGCCTTGAGCACTCCGGGGACCGGGTCGCAGGCGCGGGCGAAGAGGGTGTAGAGCACCAGTTCGGGCGGCAGGGAGCGGTCCAGGTCGCCGTCGCCCTGGGCCTGGACGATCCACTCGCCCAGGCGGTCGCTGACCTGCATCAGCAATTCCAGATAGGGCTTGTGGCCCAGCAGTTCCGAGCGCAGGCTGGAATTCTGCGAGGGCAGGATGGGCATCTCGCCCGCCAGCTGCACGCGCAGTGCCCAGCGCGTCACCTCGCGCAGACGATCAACGGCGCCGACGTTTCGTGCCGCCTGCTGATCCAGCACCTCCATGGTGTGCTCCAGCACGCGCACCATCGCCGCCGCCGCCAGCGCCTCCTTCGAGGCGAAGTGCTTGTACAGGCTGGCCTTGGCAATGCCCACGTCGGCCGCCACCTCATCCACCGTCATCTGCTCGAAGCCCTTCTCGGCGAGCAAGCGGTTGACGGAGGAGACGATCGCGTCTTCGCGAACTCTCAGGACTTGATCGCGAAAGGAGCCTCGTGCCATGCGACGGATTCTAGGCCGCCGCGCCGCAAACGTGACTTCAGGGTCTTGGTTTGAACCGGGCAGTCACGCCTGCGCCAGTGCGGGCGTTCAGAGCCCGGGCGCGGGACGCTGCGAAGCCAGCTCTGACCACCAGGTGCTGGGATCGCCAGACGAGCTGGCGGGCTCCGCAGAATGGGCCGGTGCGGCTTCGATGGACAGGTCGAGCGCGAAAGCGGTGCCGTAGTCGGCGAAGTCCTGCTCCGGGGCTGCCGGCTCGGGACGAAGGCGCTCCATGAGGCGCGATGCGAAATTCCCTGGCTTCATCATGTGCTCCCCGTCGGCTTGGCTCTGGTATTGATGCTGACATGATGTGGCCGCAACCATGACGGGAATTTGACCGTTTTGGTGTTGCATATCACATCATCGCCCGGTGTGTCGCGCCCTCGCAACAGGCCTTCGCGGTGGCCGCCCTGACCGGACCATGCGCGGGCGGGAAATGTCGGCCAGCAGCAGCACGCTGCGCACCAGGTCTTCCACGGCCTCGTCCAGGCGTGAAGGGGGTTCCAGTGTGTCGATGACGGCCAGCAGCTCGTCGGCGTCCTCCAGGTCGTCCGGATCGAAGGCGGCGTACAACACGGCCAGCGGCTCCAGAAGCCCGGGATGGTCTATCGCCATCAGGCCCCCGAAGTGGTCCATGGCCGCGGCAAAGCCTGCCACCCAGGGCAGGGTGAGGTCCGACGGTGCCAGCCCGTCGTCATCGATCTCGAACACCCAGGGGTCGAACCACTGCCGCTGCGAGATCGCGAGGTCCAGTTCGGCGTGCCGGCGTGTGGCCAGCGCAGACAGTCGCAGCGCCTGCGGCCCGGGGGGCAGCGGCCGGCCTTCCCCATCGCCCGCCCAACGCAGCCATTGCGACGCCGGCACGGGCTGGGGCTGCAGCAGCACGCCGCACAGAAAGCCGTCCAGGGCGCTGATGTCCAGCGGCTCCAGGGGCTCGGGAAGTCCGTCCAGCAGTTGCTCCAGCTCGGTGAGTTCTGCGTCGGACAGTGGGGCGGCTTGG
>JBIKMY010000254.1:0-3977 GCA_044358945.1 Rubrivivax sp. | reverse complement strand
AGCCGCCTGGCGGCCCCGGCTCGGCTCGGCTCAGGCCAGGTGCCCGAGGTCAAGCACTGTTGGCCATGCCTCACAGGACGGCCATTGCCAGCCTGCCGGCTTTGCGCTTATGATTCGTCGACCGTACGGTCGAATAATCATGGCGCAGGCGCTGCGAGCGCCCCGACGCCCTAGGAGACGACATGGCAGACGCTCAGGACCCCCCCTTGCTCGTGGCCCACGCGGGGCCGGTGTGCACCATCACGCTGAACCGTCCTTCGGCGCTCAACAGCTTCACCGCGCAGATGCATGCGCTGCTGCTGCCCGCGCTGGAGGCCGCGGCCGCTGATGCCAGCGTGCGGGTGGTCGTCATCACCGGGGCGGGCCGGGGGTTTTGCGCCGGGCAGGATCTGAACGACCCGGCCATGGTGGCCACGCAGGGGGCGCCGGACGTTCAGTCGGTGATCGAGCGCTTCTATCGGCCGCTGGCCAACCGCGTGCGCTCCATGCCCGTGCCCGTGATCGCCGCGGTCAACGGCGTGGCCGCGGGTGCCGGGGCCAATCTGGCGCTGTGCTGCGACATGGTGGTCGCGACGCGCAGCGCCAGTTTCATCCAGGCCTTCAGCAAGATCGGTCTGGTGCCTGACTGTGCAGGCACCTGGCTGCTGCCGCGGCTGGTAGGCCGCGCCCAGGCCCTGGGGCTGGCGATGACGGGCGACAAGCTTCCGGCCGAGGAGGCCGCGCGCATCGGCCTGATCTGGCGCTGTGTCGATGACGCGAGCTTCGCTGCCGAGGTGCAGGCCCTGGCGCAGCGGCTGGCGCAGATGCCCTCGCGGGCCCTGGCCGAGACCCGGCAAGCCATCGACGCGGCCACCACGCTCGACTTTGACGCCGCCTTGGTGCGCGAGGGCGTGGTGCAGGGCGATCTCGGCCGAGCTCACGACTTCGCCGAGGGCGTGGCGGCTTTCCGCGAAAAGCGCGCTCCGCGTTTCAGCGACCGTTGAACCAGGCCGGTTGCCCCTCAGGTTGACGGGCCGGAACTGCACGCACCCCTTCGCCATCGCACTCCCCACCACATGACCGCATCCAACCTGACCCCTCAGGACGTGGCCGAAGCCTCGCTTGACGCGATGCTGCGTGACGACCATGCCACGCGCTCACTGGGCATTGCCATCGAGGCGGTGGGCCCGGGCACCTGCACCGCCACCATGACGGTGCGTCAGGACATGCTCAACGGCCACGCCATCTGCCATGGCGGGCTCATCACCACCCTGGCGGACAGTGCCTTTGCATTCGCCTGCAACGCCTACAACGAGATTACCGTGGCCTCCGGCTTCGACGTGAACCTGCTGGCCGCGGCGCGGCTGGGCGACGTGCTGACGGCACGTGCCGTGGAGGTGAGCAAGTCCGGCCGCACGGGCGTCTACGACATCAGCGTGACCAATCAGAAGGGCGCGGCCATTGCCGCCTTCCGTGGACGTTCTTACACCATGAAGGGCCAGCCGCTGGTGGAAGGCCTGCCCATGGGCAAGGCGCGCTGAGAGGCGACGACCCCACCGCCGCAGGTGCGCCGCCCAGGTCGAGACCCTTCGCCCCAGACAACAAGACCCCAGGAAACCGCCCGATGCCCGTGACGCAACCCGCCCCCGGCGACCTCGATCCCATCGAACGCGCCAGCCGCGACGAACTGCAGGCCCTGCAGTTGCAGCGCCTGCAAAAGACCCTGCAGCACGCCTACGACAACGTGCCGCACTACCGCCAGGCCTTCGACGCCAAGGGCGTGCACCCCTCGGACTGCAAGACGCTTGCGGATCTGGCCAGGTTCCCCTTTACAGCCAAGTCCGACCTGAGGGCCAACTATCCCTTCGGCCTGTTTGCGGTGCCGCGCGACCAGATCGTCCGCATCCACGCCTCCTCCGGGACCACGGGCAAGCCCACGGTGGTGGGCTACACGCAAGGCGACATCGACCGCTGGGCCGACCTGGTCGCCCGCAGCATTCGCGCGGCCGGGGGCCGCCGTGGCGACATGGTGCATGTGTCCTACGGCTACGGCCTGTTCACGGGCGGGTTGGGCGCGCACTACGGGGCAGAGAAGCTGGGCTGCACGGTCATCCCGATGAGCGGCGGCCAGACCGAGAAGCAGGTCCAGCTAATCGAGGACTTCAAGCCCGACATCATCATGGTCACGCCCAGCTACATGCAGGTGATCGTGGAGGAGTTCCGCCGTCAGGGCAAGGACCCCTCGGCCATGTCGGTGCAGGTGGGCATCTTCGGCGCCGAGCCCTGGACCGAGCAGATGCGCGCCGACATCGAGCGCAGCGCCGGCATCGACGCCGTGGACATCTACGGCCTGAGCGAGGTGATGGGCCCGGGCGTGGCCAGCGAGTGCGTGGAGACCAAGGACGGCCCGGTGATCTGGGAAGACCACTTCTACCCCGAGATCATCGACCCCCACACGGGCGAGGTGCTGCCCGACGGCAGCGAGGGTGAGCTGGTGTTCACCACGCTGACCAAGGAGGCGCTGCCCGTCATCCGCTACCGCACGCGCGATCTCACGCGGCTGCTGCCGCCCACCGCCCGCAGCATGCGCCGCATGGGCAAGATCGTGGGCCGCAGCGACGACATGCTGATCATCCGCGGGGTCAATCTGTTCCCGACGCAGGTCGAAGAGCTGGTGCTGCAGCAGGGGCAGCTCTCCGGTCACTACCAGCTGGTGGTCTCGCGCGAGGGGCACCTGGATGAGGTGCTGGTGCGCTGCGAGATCCAGCCCGCGTTCGCATCTTCTGACCGCGCTGCCATCGCGCGCGAACTGCAGCACCGCATCAAGACCCTGATCGGCGTGAGCTGCAAGGTCGAGGTGCTGGAGCCCAACGGCATCGAACGCTCCCTGGGCAAGGCCCGGCGGGTGATTGACAACCGGCCGAAGTGAGGCAGCAGATGTGGCTGAGCGGTCACGAAGCAAAGCCGGAGTCCTCGGCGGGCGGGGGTCGGCTGTGGCGCGCCTGCGGGTCGCCGAGGAGCGCAGGGTGTGAGGCCCGCGCGCGCAGCGCGCTTTGTCAACAGATTCGCGGCAGCTGTCTGAGCGTAGCGAACGCAGTGAGCGGAGCGAGTTCTGCCGCGGGGCCTTGCACCCGAGCACCGCAGGGAAGTCGGCCCAGGGGGCCGACCGACACGCCGAAGCGCCCCAGCCCGCCCTCGTCTGCCGAGCGCGGTGATTTCCGTGCAGGCAGGCCAGTCCTTGCGCTCACCGACAGAGACCCGATCACTCACTGAGTACCTCGAAAGGACACCACGATGTACACCCAAGCCATGGACACCGCGCCCAAAGAAGAGCGCAAGGCTGTGCGCTCGCTGGAAGAGGCCGAACTCGAGCGCCGCTTCGACGCCAAGATCGACGCGGGCGATTTCATCGAGGCCAAGGACTGGATGCCTGAGCACTACCGCAAGACGCTGGTGCGCCAGATCAGCCAGCACGCGCACTCCGAGATCGTGGGCATGCTGCCCGAGGCCAACTGGGTGACGCGCGCCCCCACGCTCAAGCGCAAGACTATCCTGCTGGCCAAGATCCAGGACGAGGCCGGTCACGGCCTGTACCTGTACTCCGCCGCCGAGACCCTGGGCACCAGCCGTGACGAATTGCTGGCCGCACTCCACAGCGGCAAGGCCAAGTACAGCTCCATCTTCAACTACCCCACGCTCACCTGGGCCGACGTGGGCGTGATTGGGTGGCTGGTGGATGGTGCGGCCATCATGAACCAGGTGCCGCTCACCCGCTGTTCCTACGCGCCCTACGCCCGCGCCATGGTGCGCATCTGCCGCGAGGAGAGCTTCCACCAGCGCCAGGGCTTTGATGCCCTGAACGTGATGATGCGCGAGGGCACGCCCGAGCAGCGCGCCATGGTGCAGGACGCCACCAACCGCTGGTGGTGGCCCAGCCTCATGATGTTCGGCCCGCCCGACGGCGAGAGCGTGCACGGCGCGCAGTCCGCTCGCTGGGG
>JBIKMY010000253.1:0-3989 GCA_044358945.1 Rubrivivax sp. | reverse complement strand
TGATGAGGGCGCACACACCCACGGGGTGGTAGAGCGTGTAGTTCAGGTGCGTGGGCGTGGGGTAGGTGTGACCGTCCACCCGCACGCACATCTCGGCGAAGTAGTGGAAGTTGTCGGCTGCGCGGGGTACGAGCTGCTTGCCGGTCTGGGCGATGACCTGGCCCGTGTCCTGGGTTTCGGTGCGGGCGATCTCGGGCACATGGGCTGCAATCAGCTCACCCAGGCGGCGCATGATGCGCGCCCGCTCCGTGGCGGGCAGACCTGCCCACTTCGGAAATGCCGCCTTGGCCGCGGCCACCGCGGCGTGCACCTCGGCTTCGCCCCCCCGCGCTATCTCTGCCAGCACCTGCTGGGTGGCGGGGTTGACGGTCTCCAGGGTGTCAGGGCTGTCGACGAAGCGGCCGTCGATCAGGTGCTGGATGCGCATGAGGCCCCCTATGGTTCAGCGGTGGGGTGTGGCGGCGTACCGCCGATTCAGCCACCGACACGACCTTGAACGAACCCATGCGGCGGGCGATGGTGGGTGTGGCAGGTGGATGTGCGGTGCCTTGGTGCCCGCGGCCAGACTCGAACTGGCACGCCTTGCGGCGGCGGATTTTGAATCCGCTACGTCTACCGATTTCGTCACGCGGGCCAAGCAGAAACGCCAGAAAACGACTGCTCTTGCAAGGGGCATCAGTATCGCATGCCCAGGGGCCTGGGCTGCGACAATGCAAGGCGAAGGAGATCGCATGGAACCCCGTTACCGGACCCTGGAAGACGCCATCGGCCGCACGCCGCTGGTGCAGTTGACCCGCCTGCCTGGCGCCGATGGCCGAGCGCGCGGCAACATCATCCTGGGAAAGCTGGAAGGCAACAATCCGGCGGGCTCTGTGAAGGACCGCCCGGCCATGAGCATGATTCGCCGGGCCGAGGAGCGTGGTGACATCAAGCCCGGGGACACGCTGATCGAGGCCACCTCGGGCAACACCGGCATCGCGCTGGCGATGGCCGCAGCGATCCGCGGCTACCGCATGGTGCTGATCATGCCGGAGGATCTGTCCATCGAGCGTGCGCAGACCATGAGGGCTTTCGGCGCCGAACTCATCCTCACGCCCAAGGCCGGCGGCATGGAATGCGCGCGGGACCTGGCCGAGAAGATGCAGAAAGAGGGCAAGGGCCGCGTGCTGGACCAGTTCGCCAATGCCGACAACCCGCGCATTCACTACGAGACCACCGGCCCCGAGATCTGGGAAGACACCGCCGGGCGGGTGACCCACTTCGTGAGTGCCATGGGCACCACGGGCACCATCACGGGCGTGGCCAGGTACCTGCACGAGCGCAACCCTGCCGTGCGCGTGATCGGCGCCCAGCCCACCGAGGGCTCGCGCATTCCGGGCATCCGCAAGTGGCCACAGGAGTATTTGCCGCGCATCTACGACCCGTCCCAGGTGGACGAGATGGTCTACGTCACCCAGGCCGATGCCGAGGACATGGCCCGTCGCATGGCGCGGGAGGAAGGGTTGTTTGCCGGCATTTCGGCGGCCGGCGCGTGCTGGGTGGCGCTGCAGCTGTCACGCCGGGTGGAAAACGCCACCATCGTGTTCATCGTCTGCGACCGGGGCGATCGCTACCTGTCCACGGGGGTCTTCCCGGCGTGATCCAACGGGCCCACGCCTGGATCCGTAGAATCTGGCGGCTCTGAAGAACGCTTCCCCATGAACGCCGACAAAGAACTCGACACCCGCGGCCTGAACTGCCCCTTGCCCATCCTGAAGGCCAAGAAGGCGCTGGCTGACATGGCCAGTGGCGAGCTCCTCAAGGTCATGGCCACCGACCCCGGTTCGGTGCGCGACTTCCAGGCCTTCGCCCGGCAGACGGGCAACGAACTCGTGCAGCAGGACACGGCTGGCCAAGAGTTCGTGCACTACCTGCGCAGGCGCTGAAGCCTCGCTTCGCTGGCAGAGTGCTTCCGGTCAACCACGGAAGCGGTACGTTTCAGAGCGGCAGGGTCTTGAGCCAGTCGCGGAAACCCGGGCCCAGAGACGGGTGCTGCAGGGCCAATTCCACGTTCGCCTCCAGGAAGCCTTCCTTGCTGCCGCAGTCGTAGCGCCGGCCTTCGTAGCGGTAGGCAAACACCTTCTCCCTACGCAGCAGTGAAGCGATGCCGTCAGTGAGCTGGATTTCCCCGCCCACCCCGCGAGGCTGCGTCGCGATCTCGTGGAACACCCCCGGCGTGAGGATGTAGCGCCCCGCGACGCCCAGGCGTGAAGGAGCCACGTCGGGCGCCGGCTTTTCCACGATCCGCTGGACGTCCAGCATGCGGTCGTTCACGGGGTGGCCGGCCACGATCCCGTAGCGCCGGGTGTGCTCCGCGGGCACCTCCTGCACCGCGATGATGGAGGCGCGCCACTCGGCGTACTGGTCCACCATCTGCTTGAGCACCGGTGTTTCGCCCACCATCAGGTCATCTGCCAGCAGGATGGCAAAGGGCTCGTTGCCCACCAGGCGCTGGCCGCAAAGCACGGCGTGGCCCAGGCCCAGCGCCTGCGCCTGACGCACGTAGATGCACTCCATGTCGTCAGGCTTGACGCTGCGCACGATATCCAGCAACTCCTGCTTTCCTGCCTGCTCCAGCGCCACCTCCAGCTCGAAGGTCATGTCGAAGTGGTCTTCGATGGGGCGCTTGTGGCGGCCGGTGACGAAGATCATCTCTCGCACGCCGGCGGCGTAGGCCTCTTCCACCGCGTACTGGATCAGGGGCTTGTCCACCACGGGCAGCATTTCCTTGGGCTGCGCCTTGGTGGCGGGTAAGAAGCGTGTGCCAAGACCGGCAACGGGAAAGATGGCTTTCTTGACGGGCATCTGGGGTGGGTGGAGAGCGTCACGCGGCATCAAATTCTCCTTCGGGCCTCAGGGTGCGGGCTTGAGCCGCGACAACTGCTCCCGCAGCCGCTGCAAGCTTTGCCCGAAAGCATCCATGCGCTCACGCTCTTGCGCCACCACAGCCGCCGGGGCGCGGGCCACGAAGCTTTCGTTGCCCAGCTTGGCCTGTGCCTTGGCGATCTCGCCTTCCAGGCGTGCCACCTCCTTGCCCAGACGATCGCGCTCGGCGGCCACGTCGATTTCCACGTGCAGGGCCACGCGCGCAGCGCCCACCACCGATACCGGGGCAGCCGCTGTGGCGGCGCTGAAGGCGGCCTCGTCCTCGATAAGCCGCACCTCACTGAGCTTGCCCAGAGCCTGCAGCAGCGGCGCGGCCTCGGCCACGAAGCCGTCGCCGTGGGCCAGCAACGGCACGCGCTGCGCGGGTGAGAGGTTCATTTCCGAGCGCAGGGCGCGCACGGCGGCTACCAGCGCCTTCAACTGTGCCACCCAGGCGTCGGCCTGGGCGTCCACCCGTTCCAGCTGGGCCTTGGGGTAGGCCGCGTGCACCAGCCCCCTGGCGTCGCCCTCTTGTTTGCGACCCGCCACGGGGGCTACCCGCTCCCACAACTCGGCGGTGATGAAGGGCGTGAGCGGGTGCAGCAGGCGCAGGACGGTCTCCAGCGTGCGGATCAGCGTGCGGCGCGTGGCGCGCTGCTCGGCCGGCCCGCCTTGCTGGATCTGCACTTTGGCGATTTCCAGGTACCAGTCGCAGTACTCGTCCCAGACGAAGCTGTAGAGCGCGTTGGCCACGTGGTCCAGGCGGTACTCGGCAAAGCCCTGCCCGACCGCGGCTTCCACGCGTTGGATCTCGCTGCTGATCCAGCGGTCGGCCGCGGAAAAGCGCATGTAGCCGTGGAAGGGGCCGGCCGCCTGCGCCAGGCTGCCGTCGGCGTTGAACACAGGCGCGGCGCACTCGGCCTTGGTGTGCTCCTTCAGGCCGCAGTCCTGCCCCTCACAGTTCATCAGCACGAAGCGCGTGGCGTTCCACAGCTTGTTGCAGAAGTTGCGGTAGCCCTCGCAGCGCTTGGTGTCGAAGTTGATGTTGCGCCCCAGGCTCGCGTAGCTGGCCATGGTGAAGCGCA
>JBIKMY010000252.1:0-4018 GCA_044358945.1 Rubrivivax sp. | reverse complement strand
AGGGCGCCATCGACGCCGGCAACATGCTCAAGCCGGCGCTGGCCCGCGGCGAGCTGCACTGCATTGGCGCCACCACGCTGAACGAGTACCGCAAGTATGTGGAGAAGGACGCTGCGCTGGAGCGGCGCTTCCAGAAGGTGCTGGTGGACGAGCCCAGCGTGGAGGCCACCATCGCCATCCTGCGCGGCCTGCAGGAAAAGTACGAGGTGCACCACGGCGTGGAGATCACCGATCCGGCCATCGTGGCTGCGGCCGAGTTGAGCCACCGCTACATCACCGACCGTTTCCTGCCCGACAAGGCCATCGACCTCATCGATGAGGCTGCGGCCAAGATCAAGATCGAGATCGACTCCAAGCCCGAGGCCATGGACAAGCTGGACCGCCGGCTCATCCAGCTCAAGATCGAGCGCGAGGCTGTGCGCAAGGAGAAGGACGAAGCCTCCATCAAGCGCATGGCGCTGATTGAGGAGGAGATCGTCAAGCTCGAGCGCGAAGCCGCCGACCTGGAAGAGATCTGGAAGGCCGAGAAGGCCACCGCCCAGGGCTCCGCCCAGGTGAAGGAGGAGATCGAGCGCATCAAGGCGCAGATCGAGGACTTCAAGCGCAAGGGCAATTTCGATAAGGTGGCCGAGCTGCAGTACGGCCGCATCCCCGAGCTGGAAAAGCGCTTGAAGGAGGCCCAGGCCAAGGAGTCGGGCAAGAAGGCGGGCGGGCAGGGGCCGCAGTTGCTTCGCACCATGGTGGGGGCGGAGGAGATCGCCGATGTGGTCTCCCGCGCCACGGGCATCCCCGTGAGCAAGCTGATGCAGGGCGAGCGCGACAAGCTGCTGCAGATGGAGACGCGCCTGCACGAGCGCGTGGTGGGCCAGGACGAGGCCATCGTGGCTGTGGCCGACGCCATCCGCCGCTCCCGCGCAGGCCTGTCCGACCCGAACCGTCCGCTGGGCAGCTTCCTCTTCCTCGGCCCCACGGGCGTGGGCAAGACGGAGTTGTGCAAGGCGCTGGCGGGGTTCCTCTTCGACAGCGACGACCACATGGTGCGCATCGACATGAGCGAATTCATGGAGAAGCACTCGGTGAGCCGCCTGATCGGCGCGCCCCCGGGCTATGTGGGCTATGAGGAAGGCGGCACCCTCACCGAAGCCGTGCGCCGCAAGCCTTACTCCGTGCTGCTGCTGGACGAAGTCGAGAAGGCCCATCCCGACGTCTTCAACGTGCTGCTGCAGGTGCTGGACGATGGGCGCTTGACGGACGGCCAGGGCCGTACGGTGGACTTCAAGAACACCGTGATCGTGATGACTAGCAACCTGGGTTCGCACCAGATCATGCAGATGGCCGGGCAGGACAGCGCGCTCATCCGCGACGCCGTCTGGGCGGAGGTGAAGCAGCATTTCCGCCCCGAATTCCTCAACCGCATCGACGAGACGGTGGTGTTCCACGCGCTGGACCAGGCCCACATCGAGTCCATCGCGAAGATCCAGCTCAAGGCGCTGGAGGCTCGGCTGGCCAAGATGGACATGCAGCTTGAGGTGGCGCCCGCAGCCCTGGCTGAGTTGGCCAAGGTGGGCTTTGACCCCGTGTTCGGCGCGCGGCCGCTCAAGCGCGCCATCCAGCAGCGCATCGAGAACCCGGTGGCCAAGCTGATCTTGCAGGGTAAGTTCGGCCCGAAGGATGTGATTCCGGTGGACCTGACGGGTACGGACTTCAGTTTCGAGCGCGTGGTGCACTGAAGCGCTGGGAGGCTGGGGGCGCGGCCGGCGCCCGCTGAGGCCTTGGCGGAGAATCAACGCTGGAGCGGTTCACCGCCGCGCCCACCCTGCGCTCCGCCATGCCCTCTGCCTCCGCCTCCCTCGCCACCCCGGTCGCACCGTCGGTTCCCTGGCAACAAGACGCCCGCACGATCGGCGTGGTCAGCGCGGCGCACGCCACCTCGCACTTCTTTCACCTGCTGTTGCCGCCGCTGTTTCCGGCCTTCATCCAGGAATTCGGGCTGAGCTACTCGCAGCTTGGGCTGCTGATGTCGGTCTTCTTCGTGGTGTCGGGCATCGGCCAGGCCTTTGCAGGTTTTGTGGTCGATCGCCTGGGCGGGCGGCCCGTGCTGCACGTGGCGTTGGGCTGCTTTGTGGCCGCGGCCTTGACCGTGGCCAGCGCCCAGGGCTACGCGAGCCTGGTGGTGGCAGCCGTACTGCTGGGCCTGGGCAACGCGCCGTTCCACCCGGCGGACTTCTCCATCTTGAATCAGCGCGTGTCCGTGGCACGGCTGGGGCACGCCTTCTCGGCGCACGGCATCAGCGGCAACCTGGGCTGGGCGGCGGCACCCGTGTTCATGATCGGCCTGGCCTCGCTGGGCGGCTCCTGGCGCGTGGCCTACGTGGGTGCAGCTTTGCTGGCCGGTGCCGTATGGCTGCTGGTGCTGTTGCAACGGGGGGCCCTGGAAGACCGCACCTCGTTGGCGGCGGCCAGGTTGACGCAGAACCGCTCTGCGGACGGAGTCTCAGGGAAGACGCCAGCCGCCTTCGCAGCCGGTCCCTCCGAGAGCACCGCTATCCCGCCACAGGCGCATCCGCTGGCCTTCCTCAAGCTGCCGGTGTTGTGGATGTGCTTTGCCTTCTTCTTCTTTCTCACGGCAGGGCAGGCCGCCATCCAGAGCTTTGTCGGGCCGGCGCTGCAGGCGGTGTATGGCCTGCCCCTGTCGGCCTCGGCCATGGTGGTCACGGGCTTCACGCTCGTGGGTGCTGTGGGCATGGTGGCCGGCGGTTTTCTGTCCGCCCGCGTTCGGCGCCTGGAGCTGATCATTGGCGTGGCCATGTCCTTCTCGGCCTTGCTCATGGCGGTGGTGGCCCTGGGCGTCGTGCCGGGTCCCGTCGCCCTGGTGCTGTGCGTGTTGGCGGGCCTGGGCTCGGGCCTCGCCGGCCCCTCGCGGGACATGCTGATTCGCCGGGCCGCACCGCCCGGCGCCACAGGGCGTGTCTACGGCGCGGTCTATTCCGGGCTTGATGCGGGCTTTGCTGTGGCTGCGCCGGTGCTGGGCTGGCTGCTCGACCGCGGCCAACCTGCGGGCATTTTCTGGGGCGCTGCCTTGGCCTGGCTGGTGGGGGTGTCTATGGCTGCAGGGGTGGGCCACCGCTTGACCAAGGCCCCGCCCGCCGTCGCCCCACGCGCGGCCTGATACCGAACCTTGAGACTTCTGGAGTGATCTGATGACTGACGCAAATGACGCCGTGACTCCCCCCACGGCAGCCGAAGCCGCTGCTGTACCCCGGGCGCGCATGGCCGGCCACGCCTTGGTGGAGGCGTTGCTGGCGCAGGGCGTGGACACTTGCTTTGGCGTGCCAGGCGAGAGCTATCTGGCCGTGCTGGACGGCTTTCACCAGCACCGTGACCGCATTCGCTTCATCGCCTGCCGTCAGGAGGGTGGTGCGGCCTTCATGGCCGAGGCCCAGGGCAAGCTCAGCGGCCGGCCCGGCATCTGCTTCGTCACCCGCGGCCCTGGGGCCACCAATGCCAGCATCGGCGTGCATACCGCGCTGCAAGACTCCACGCCCATGATCCTGTTCGTGGGCCAGGTGGCCAGCGACCAGCGCGATCGTGAAGCCTTCCAGGAGATGGACTACCGCCAGATGTTCAGCCCGGGCACGCTGGGGCTGGCCAAGTGGGTGGCCGAGGTGCAGGACGCCGACCGCCTGCCGGAATACGTGGCGCGGGCCTTCCACACCGCGATGCAGGGCCGCCCCGGGCCTGTGGTGCTGTCGCTACCCGAGGACATGCTCACCACTCTGACCGACGCGCCCGTCCTGCCGCGTGCCGAGCCTGCTCACGCCTGGCCGGCGCCGGGCGGGATGCGCGACCTGCGCGCGATGCTGATGGCCGCGCAGCGGCCCTTCGTGATCGCTGGCGGCGGCGGCTGGACGCCGGAGTCCGCACAGGCGCTGCAGCGCTTTGCCGAGAACTGGCAACTGCCCGTGGGCTGCGGTTTTCGCTTCCAGGACACCTTTGACAACAACCACCCGCTGTACGC
>JBIKMY010000251.1:0-4031 GCA_044358945.1 Rubrivivax sp. | reverse complement strand
CTGACGGGCGCAGGTGCCAACCGGGCCTCCACCAAGCAGGCCGAGTTCACCTACTCGCTGATGATGCACATGTCCGACTCGCTCGGCGTGAACTGCACCTACTGCCACAACACGCGCAACTTCGCGTCCTGGACCGAAGCGCCGCCTCAGCGTGTGACGGCCTGGCACGGAATCCGCATGGCGCGGGACCTGAACAACGCCTACCTGGAGCCTTTGACGGCTGCCTTCCCGGCACAGCGTCTGGGCCCCAAGGGTGACGTGGCCAAGGTCAACTGCGCCACCTGCCACAACGGCGCGTGGAAGCCTCTGTACGGTGCGGCGATGGCCAAGGGCCACCCGGAACTGCTGAAGGTGGCCGCGGCAGCGGCTCCCGCAGAAGCGGCGGCCAGCGGTGCAGCCCCTGCGGCAGCGGCTGCGGCCGCCAGTGCCCCGAAATAGGCTGGGCCCCGCCCGTCGCCCGCAGGCCGGCGCATCACGGATCTCAGCGTGATGAGCCGGCCTGATCACGTGGTGGTCGTCCTGCTGGCAGACCTCAAGCCTTCGGCCATGGCCTGGGGTTGGTGGCGGGTGGCCCGCGGACAGCGCTCCCTGCAGGGCCAGCCGGGCCTGGTGTTCGCCAAGGCCCTGGGCAGTGGCCATGACGGTGGCTTCGGCCTGCGGCCCAGTGCCACGCGGCAGGGCCTGTTCGCCGTGTTCGAGGGTGAAGACCTGGCCGACAAGTTCATCGAACGCTCGTCGCACGTGCGGGACTACCGCCGCCGCTCCCGGGAGACCTGTGTGCTGAAGCTGCGGGCCACCTCCTGCCGGGGCAGTTGGGGCGGCCAGGAGATTGCCGTCACGGCGTCCGCACCCGCGCATGGCCCGGTGGTGGCGCTCACCCGCGCCTCCATCCGCCCCAGCCGAGCGGGGGCCTTCTGGCGCCAGTCACCGCCTTCCGAAGACTCGTTGGCGCGAGCCGAAGGATGCCGGCTGGCCGTGGGGCTGGGCGAGGCGCCCGTGCTGCGCCAGGCGACGTTGAGCCTGTGGCAAGACCAGCAGCACATGGACGCGTATGCCCGCAGCGGTGCCCACCTGGCGGCTATCCACGCCGCCTACGATGGGCGCTATTTCTCGGAGTCCATGTTCGTGCGGTTCGTGCCGCTGGGCATGCGGGGACAGTGGAAGGGGGTGGCCCTTGGCTGAACGTGTGGTGGTGATCGGTGCCGGTGTGGGCGGTCTCGTGAGCGCCCTGCTGCTGGCCTGCCGCGGGTTGGATGTCACGCTGGTGGAAGCGGCGCCCGGGCCGGGCGGCAAGATGCGCCAGATCGTGCTGGGCGACGCCCGCATTGATGCCGGGCCCACAGTGTTCACCATGCGCTGGGTGTTCGACCAGATCCTGGCCGACGCCGGCTCCTCGGTAGAGGAGCTGTTGCGCCTGAAGCCGCTGTCCGTGCTGGCCCGCCATGCCTGGCGCGGCAGCGACCAGCGCCTGGACCTGCTGGCCGATGTGCAGGGCAGCGCCGACGAGATCGGCCGTTTCAGCGGGCCCGAGGAAGCGCGGCGCTACCTGGCTTTTTGTGCCGAGGCGCGCGCGGTGTACCAGCTGCTCGAAGCCCCCGCCTTGCGCAGCCCCCGGCCGACCTTGGCGGGCATGATCCGCGATCTGGGCCCCGGTGGCCTGAAGACGCTGGCCGCACTGGGCCCTTTCGCCACCCTGTGGGCGCGTCTGGGCAAGCACTTCCAAGACCCGCGGCTGCGGCAGCTCTTCGGCCGCTACGCCACCTACTGCGGCGGCTCGCCCTGGCAGGCGCCGGCCACGCTCATGTTGATCGCGCATGTGGAGCAAAGTGGCGTGTGGACCCTCGAAGGCGGCATGCACGCGCTGGCGCAGGCCCTCAGCGGCCTGGCGGCCCAGCGTGGCGCACGCCAGCTTTATGGTCAACGCTGCGAGCGCATCCTGGTCGAGCACGGCAGGGTGTCGGGGGTGCGGCTGGAGGGCGGCGAGGTGCTGGCCTGCGACGCCGTCGTCTACAACGGCGACACCAATGCCCTGGCCCGCGGGCTTCTGGGCCCAGAGGTGGCGCCGGCGGTGCCGTCCACGCCCCGACATGTGCGATCGCTCTCGGCCGTCACCTGGGCCGTGCACGCCCGCACCACGGGCTTCCCCCTGGTGCGGCACAACGTCTTCTTCGATGACGATTACGCCAGCGAGTTCGACGATGTGTTCCGCGAACGCCGACTGCCGCAACGCGGTACCGTCTACGTCTGCGCACAGGACCGTGACGACCGCGCCACCGTGCCGGACGGGCGCGAGCGCCTGCTGTGCCTGGTGAACGCGCCGCCTGATGGCGACCGCCGCCCTTTCGATGCCCCGGAGACCGACCCATGCCTGAACCGCAGCCTGGCCCTGATGCAGCACTGCGGCCTGAAGATCGAGACCACGCCGCGCCTGGTGGCGACGACGCCGGCGGACTTCGAGCGCCTGTTCCCGGCCACGGGCGGGGCGCTGTACGGGCCGGCGACGCACGGCTGGATGACGCTGTTCCGGCGTCCGGGCTCGACCAGCGCCTTGCCGGGCCTGTTCCTGGCGGGGGGCAGCGTGCACCCGGGACCAGGGGTGCCGATGGCGGCCCTGTCGGGCCAGCTGGCGGCCGGGGCCGTGATGGCGCACCTCGATTCGACCAGCCGGTCCCGCCGGGGGGCTATCTCTGGTGGTACTTCGACGCGCTCAGTGACGACGGCCGACACGGCCTGACCGTCATTGCCTTCGTTGGCAGCGTCTTCTCGCCGTATTACGCCTGGGCCCGCGCCCAAGGCCGGCCTGACCCCGAGAACTTCTGCGCCCTGAACGTGGCGTTGTACGGAGAGGGCGGCAAGCGCTGGGCGATGACGGAGCGGGGCCGTCGCCATGTGCATCGCAGCGAGCGTGAGTTCGTCATCGGGCCCAGCCGTGTCCACTGGGACGGCACCGCTCTGGTGGTCGACATCGACGAATGGTGTGCCCCGCTGCCCCACCGCCTGCGCGGCCGGTTGCGTGTCATCCCGCCCGCCCTGTGCCGCTTCGTGACGCCGCTGGACGCCGCCGGCCGCCACCGCTGGGGCCCGATAGCCCCATGTGCCCGCATCGAGGTGGATCTGCACCAGCCGGCGCTGCGCTGGCAGGGCCACGCCTACCTGGACTCCAACGAGGGCGACGAACCGGTGGAGCGCGCCTTCGATGACTGGGACTGGTCGCGCGCCACTATGGCCAATGGGGATACCACGGTGATCTACGACGTACGCCCTGTGCAGGGGCCGGAGCGCGTCATCGCCCAGCGCTTCCGCCCCGACGGCAGCCACGCCGCCTTCGAGGCACCGCCGCGCCACCGCCTGCCCACTTCGGGCTGGCGCATCGCGCGCCAGGTGCGGGGCGAGCCCTTGCCGGCGCCGCGCCTGATGCACACACTGGAGGACACCCCGTTCTATGTGCGCTCGCAGATCGCCTCGCGCCTGCTGGGCGAAGACGTGGTTTCCATCCACGAGACGCTGGACGTGCCGCGCGTGGTTTCGCTGCCCGTGCGCCTGATGCTGCCCTGGCGCATGCCGCGGCGGGCCTGACGGGCCCGCGGCCGTCTTCAGAACGTCGTCCAGTCGTCCTCGCTGTCTGCTGCGGGCCTGGGCTTGGCGGGCCCAGCAGCCAGGGTTGGCCGCTCAAGGGCTGCGGCGGGTGCCGCCGCCAGTGTCTGTGCACTGCCCAGCGCTGGCCGGGGGGTGCGGGCCAAGGGACGTGGCGCGGTGGCGGGTCGGGGCGCGGCCGGGGGGGCCGAGGCCTTGCGCAAGGCGCTGGTGGCAGGCCCGGAAGCGCCGAGCTTGAACATCTCCACCTCTGCCACCAGGGCCTGGGCCTGCTCGGCCAGGGACGCGGCTGCGGCGGCGCTCTCCTCCACCAGGGCGGCGTTCCGCTGCGTGGTCTGCTCCATCTGTGACACCGCCTCGCCTACCTGCCCGATGCCCGTGCTCTGCTCGGTGGTGGCGGTGCTGATCTCGCCCATCAGGTCGGTGACGCGGCCGAT
>JBIKMY010000250.1:0-4043 GCA_044358945.1 Rubrivivax sp. | reverse complement strand
CCAGGTGCTGTCGGCGCACCGCCAGCTGCTGGAGCAGCAGCGCGAGGATCTCGAGGTCACCCTGGCCGAGATAGCGCAGCACGAGTCTCGATGCCGGCAGTTGCTGGCCGCGCCAGCCTCGCGCAAGCGCCCGCGTGCAGCATCCTGACCTGTCCACTTCCCCGCACCACAAGGAACCCCGCCATGAACCTGCCCGGACTGAACTTCCAGCTTGGCGACGACATCGATGCGCTGCGCGATGCGGTGCGCGACTTCGCCCAGGCCGAGATCGCCCCGCGCGCGGCCGAGATCGACCGCAGCGACCAGTTCCCCATGGACCTGTGGCGCAAGATGGGCGATCTGGGCGTGCTGGGCATCACCGTGGGCGAGGCCTACGGCGGCGCCGGCATGGGCTACCTGGCCCACATGATCGCCATGGAGGAGATCAGCCGGGCCAGCGCCAGCGTGGGCCTGAGCTACGGCGCGCACAGCAACCTGTGCGTCAACCAGATCAAGCGCAACGGCACCGACGCGCAGCGCGCCAAGTACCTGCCCAAGCTCATCAGTGGCGAGCATGTGGGGGCGCTGGCCATGAGCGAGCCGGGTGCCGGGTCTGACGTCATCAGCATGAAGCTGCGGGCCGAGGACAAAGGCGGCTTCTACCTGCTCAACGGCAACAAGATGTGGATCACCAACGGCCCGGACGCCGACACGCTGGTGGTCTACGCCAAGAGCGAACCCGAGCTCGGCGCCCGGGGCGTCACCGCCTTCCTGATCGAGAAGGGCATGAAAGGCTTTTCCATCGCGCAGAAGCTGGACAAGCTGGGCATGCGCGGCTCGCACACGGGCGAGCTGGTGTTCAAGGACGTGGAGGTGCCGGCGGCCAACGTGCTGGGCGCCGTCAACGGCGGGGCCAAGGTCTTGATGAGCGGCCTGGACTACGAGCGCGCCGTGCTGGCGGCCGGGCCCATCGGCATCATGCAGGCGGTGATGGACAACGTGGTGCCCTACATCCACGACCGCAAGCAGTTCGGCCAGAGCATTGGCGAGTTCCAGCTCATCCAGGGCAAGGTGGCCGACATGTACACCGTGCTGCAGGCCGCGCGCGCCTTCTGCTACACCGTGGGCAAGAACCTGGACGCACTCGGTGCCGAGCACGTGCGCCAGGTGCGCAAGGACTGCGCCAGCGTCATCCTGTGGTGCGCCGAGAAGGCCACCTGGATGGCGGGCGAGGGCATCCAGATCTTCGGCGGCAACGGATACATCAACGAGTACCCGCTGGGCCGCCTGTGGCGCGATGCCAAGCTGTACGAGATCGGCGCCGGCACGTCGGAGATCCGACGCATGCTGATCGGGCGAGAGTTGTTTGCGGAGACGATGTGAGGGGTGCTCGGGTATGGCACTATCGGGCTC
The DNA here is from genome assembly GCA_044358945.1 of Rubrivivax sp. Classification (GTDB taxonomy): domain Bacteria; phylum Pseudomonadota; class Gammaproteobacteria; order Burkholderiales; family Burkholderiaceae_C; genus Rubrivivax. The sequence continues at coordinate 2,651 of JBIKMY010000250.1, read as the reverse complement.
CAATACGTTCATTTTGTACAATTTAGACAAAAGTGTCGTGGAGTTCCTATGTCAGTGGTGACCGCAAGCCAGGCCAAGCAGGCATTCGCCTCGATCATTGAGGCCGCCTCGCGCGAGCCAGTGATCATCCAGCGCCACGAAAGAGAGGTGGCGGTGGTCATGTCGATGGACGAGTACCGGCGCCTGAGCGGGTTGGCGGTTGCCGAGTTCCGCCGCGTGGCGGACGCAGTGGCTACCAGTGCGCGGGGTCGTGGCCTGACACCGGGAAAGCTCGACGAACTGCTCGCTTCGGATGATTGAGCGCCGATGGGTCTTCGACACCAACGTCCTGATCAGCCGCTTGCTGAACCCGGGCGGCACCGCGGCGCGCGCCGTCGACATGGGAATGGACTCGGGCGTTGTCTTGCTGTCCGACGCCACCTTTTCTGAGTTGGCCCAGGTGCTGATGCGACCCAAGTTCGACGCCTACCTGACACGGGATGAGCGCGCTGCTGCGCTGGATGCGACGGCCGCAGTATGCCGGCGCGTGCTGATCAGTCGGCCTTTGCGGGCCTGTCGCGATCCACGGGACGACAAGTTCCTGGATGTGGCCGTGCATGGCATTGCCGATGCCCTGGTGACGGGTGATGCCGACCTCTTGGCACTCCACCCGTTTCATGGCGTGCCCATCCTGACACCGAGCCACTTTCTCGAAGTCTGGTTGCCGCGGATCCCTTCCGGTGGCGCTCCCAAAAAGGACCTGCAGTGAGTAACCCTTTCGCAATCCGTTTCGCGAGACACCTCGGAGATCCGGCGCATGCTGATTGGGCGCGAGTTGTTTGCGGAGACGATGTGAGAGGGTTGTACTGATGCCGCACCGCCTGCTTTGCAACAACCGTGACTGGGCGGCCGCCACCCAGGCGCGCGACCCTGGCTTCTTCACCCGGCTCGCGCAGCAGCAGAGCCCGCGCTACATGTGGATCGGCTGCGCCGACAGCCGCGTGCCGGCCAACGAGATCACGGGGCTGGACCCGGGCGAGGTCTTCGTGCACCGCAACGTGGCCAACGTGGTGGTGCACTCCGACCTGAACGCGCTGTCGACCATTCAGTTTGCCGTGGAGCACCTGAAGGTGGAGCACATCTTCGTCGTGGGCCACTACGGCTGCGCGGGGGTGCGCGCAGCCATGCGGGGCATCCGCGTGGGCCTGGCGGACAACTGGCTGCGGCACGTGCACGATGTGCGCCTGCGCCACCGCAAGCGGCTGGACCACCTGCCGCCGCAGGAGCAGGAGGACATCCTTTGCGAGATGAATGTCATCGAGCAGGTAGGCAACGTGGCCTTGTCCACCGTGGTGCAGGACGCCTGGGCCCGTGGCCAGACGGTTGCCGTGCACGGGTGGGTCTACGGCCTGCGCGACGGCCTGCTCAAGGATTTGCAGGTGACCATGGACCGCCCGGAGATGGTGGTGCAGGTGTTCTCCAACGCCATCAAGCGCTATCCGCGCCAAGGCGGACCTGACCGCACGGCTGGTGATGACTCCGAAGACGAAAGCCTGGATTGAGCGCTGGCGCTCCTGACCCCTATGTTTCCCCACGAACTCACCGACCGCAGCGCCTTTGACATCGCCCGGGTCATGTTGGAAGGCTTTGACCGCCACTACCGGCTGTTCCGGCAGGCCACCGCGCAGGCCCAGAAGCGTTTCGAGCTGGCCGACTGGCACGGACAGCAGCGCGCGCAGCGCGAGCGCATCGAGTTCTACGACCTGCGGGTCAACGAGGCCGTGGCAAGGCTGCGCAGCGAGTTCAACGCCGATGCCGTGTCCCAGAACACATGGCAACAGGCCAAGCTCCACTACATCGGCCTGCTGACCGACCACCACCAGCCCGAACTGGCCGAGACCTTCTTCAACTCGGTGACCTCCAAGTTGCTGCACCGCAGTTACTTCCGCAACGAGTTCCTCTTCGTGCGGCCTGCGGTCAGCACCGAGTACATCGAGAACGACGAACCCGCCTCCAAGCCCACCTACCGCGCCTACTACCCCACGCGCGAGAGCCTGCGCGAGACGCTGATCCGCATCGTCGACAACTTCCAGCTCCAGACCGCTTTCGAAGACTTGCCGCGCGACATCGACGCCGTGCTGGCCTCCATGCAGGCGGATCTGAAACTGCCGCTGTCCGAGTGGCGGCTTCGGGCGAACTTCCAGATCCAGGTGCTGAGTTCGCTGTTCTTCCGCAACAAGGGCGCCTACCTGGTGGGCAAGATCATCAACGGCTTCAACGAGTTGCCGATGTGCCTGCCCATCCTGCACAACGAAGCCGGCAAGCTGGTCATCGATACGGCGCTGTTCCGCGAGGACGAGTTGCTCATCGTCTTCAGCTTCGCGCGCGCCTACTTCATGGTGGACATGGAGGTGCCCAGCGCGTACGTGCAGTTCCTGCGCGGGCTGATGCCGCGCAAGCCCCGTGCCGAGCTTTACAACGCGCTGGGCCTGCAGAAGCACGGCAAGAACCTGTTTTACCGCGACTTCATGGCCCATCAGCGGCACTCCAGCGACCGCTTCCGCATCGCGCCCGGTATCAAGGGCATGGTGATGCTGGTGTTCGACCTGCCGTCCTTCCCTTACGTGTTCAAGGTCATCAAGGACTTCTATCCGCCGCAGAAGGACACCACG
>JBIKMY010000249.1:0-4046 GCA_044358945.1 Rubrivivax sp. | reverse complement strand
AAACCGTCTGCGCGTCCGGGTGGGTCACGCCGGTTTCGGCCACCTTGCGCTCCAGGTCCAGGTAGCCCAGCACCGGGGCCCAGGGCCGGGGCAGCCGAAAACGCACCCGCGTGATCACGCTCTTGCCCGCCAGGTGCTGCTTGAAGACGCTGTCGCGGTAGCCGAAACGGCAGGCCGCGGCGTCCAGCGTCACGGTGCGGCCGGTCACCAGGTCCACCGCGTCGAGCGACTCGAAACGGTCCTTCAACTCCACCCCGTAGGCGCCGATGTTCTGCACCGGCGCCGCGCCCACGGTGCCGGGAATGAGCGCCAGGTTCTCCAGCCCGGGCAGGCCCTGGGCCAGCGCCCACTGCACCAGGCCGTGCCAGGATTCGCCCGCGCCGGCCTCCACGATCCAGGCATCATCCGTGGTGTGCAGCAGGCGCAGCCCGGGCACCTCCACTTTCACCACCAGCGCCTGCACATCGCGCGTGAACAGCACGTTGCTGCCGCCACCCAGAATGAACTTGGGCGCAAGGCCCCACTGCGGGTGGTCCACCACGCGGCGCAGGTCAGCCTCGCTGCGCACGCGCACCAGGTGCGCGGCCAGGGCCGGCAGGCCGAAGGTGTTGAGCGCGCGCAGGTTCACCGCCGGCTCCACGCACAGCTCGTTCACCGGGCCGGGCATACGGGGATCGGGGGGATCAGGGAGTTCACGAGGATGACGCATCGGGGCCACATGGGCGAGAATTTTGCTCTGCTTCCTGAAGGTCTCCCATGCCCAGCTTCGACGCCGTCCTCGAACCCAATCTGGTGGAACTGAAGAATGCCGTGGACCAGACCGGCAAGGAGATCGGCACGCGCTTCGATTTCAAGGGCTCCAGCGCGAAAGTGGAACTCACCGAGAAGGGTGCGTCACGCGAGTTGATGCTGTACGGCGACAGCGACTTCCAGATCGGCCAGGTGCGCGACGTGCTGCTGGCCAAGCTGACCAAGCGCGCCGTGGACATCCGCTTCCTGGACCTCAGCGCCAAGATCGAGAAGATCGGCGGCGACAAGGTGCGCCAGAGCGTGGCCGTGCGCACCGGCATCGACAGCGACAACGCCAAGAAGATCCAGGCCCTGGTCAAGCAGAGCAAGCTCAAGGTGCAGGCGCAGATCCAGGGCGATGTGGTGCGCGTCAGCGGCGGCAAGCGCGACGATCTGCAGACCGCGATCCAACACCTGAAGGCTGGCGTGACCGACCTGCCGCTGTCGTTCACCAACTTCCGGGACTGACCAGAACCGGTGTCCGGCCCCTGGAACGGACCCCAGACCGCGGTTTTTCGAACGGTCGTGCTAAAAACGTGGGCTGCGCAAGGTTGAGCCCCGCCCGGGCTGGCCTTGCATGTCCGCACCGCCTGAGGAGCTGCATCCCCATGGACCTGAATTTCACGGCCGAGGAACTGGCGTTCCGCACCCACATCCGCCAATGGGTGGCCGACAACCTGCCCGCCGACATTTCGCACAAGGTGCACAACGCCCTGCGCCTGAGCCGAGACGACATGCAGCGCTGGGCCAAGATCCTGGGCAAGAAGGGCTGGCTGGGCTGGAACTGGCCCGTACCGTTCGGCGGCCCGGGCTGGAATGCCGTGCAACGCCACCTGTTCGAAGAGGAATGCGCGTTGGCAGGTGCGCCGCGCGTCGTGCCCTTCGGCCCGGTGATGGTGGCCCCGGTCATCATGGCCTTCGGCAATGAGCAGCAACAGAAGCGCTTTCTGCCCGGCATCGCCAGCGGTGAGGTCTGGTGGAGCCAGGGCTACAGCGAGCCGGGCTCGGGCTCCGACCTGGCCTCTCTGAAGACCCGCGCCGAGCGCCGCGGCAACGTCTACGTGGTCAACGGCCAGAAGACATGGACCACGCTGGGCCAGTACGGCGAGTGGATCTTCTGCCTGGTGCGCACCAGCACCGAGGGCAAGCCGCAGACTGGCATCAGCTTTCTGCTGATCGACATGAAAAGCCCGGGCATCACCGTGCGCCCCATCGTGTTGCTGGACGGCGAGCCCGAGGTCAACGAGGTCTGGTTCGACAACGTCGAGGTGCCGGTGGAAAACCTCATCGGCGAGGAGAACAAGGGCTGGACCTACGCCAAGCACCTGCTCAGCCACGAGCGCACCAACATCGCCGACGTCAACCGCGCCAAGCGCGAACTGGAGCGGCTGAAGCGCATCGCCAAGTCCGAGGGCGTGTGGGAAGACGCCCGTTTCCGCGACCAGATCGCCCTGCTGGAGGTGGACGTGGTGGCGCTGGAGATGATGGTACTGCGCGTGCTGTCGGCCGAGAAGAGTGGCAAGCAGAGCCTGGACGTGGCCGGGTTGCTGAAGATCCGCGGCAGCGAGATCCAGCAGCGCTACACCGAGCTGATGATGCTGGCCGCCGGGCCGGCCAGCATGCCGCTGGTGCGCGAGGCGATGGAGGCCGGCTGGCAGGGTGATCAGGCCCTGGCCGCGCTGTGGCCCGGTGACGTGCCGCAGGCCGCGCCGCTGGCCGGCACCTACTTCAACTACCGCAAGACCTCCATCTACGGCGGGTCCAACGAGGTACAACGCAACATCGTCGCGCAGACGGTGCTGGGCTGAACGCCCGGACGACAAGGAGACGACGATGGACTTCGAGTTTTCAGAAGAACAGCTGGCGCTGCGCGACGCCGTGGCGCGCTGGGTGGACAAGGGCTTCGGCTTCGAGCGCCGCCACGCGCTGGCCCAGGCAGGTGGCACTTCACGCGAGGTGCTGAACGAACTGGCCGAGCTGGGCCTGATGGGCCTGGCCGTGCCCGAGGCCCAGGGCGGCCTGGGCTTCGGGCCCGTGGAGGCCATGGTGGTGATGGAGGAACTGGGCCGCGGCCTGGTGCACGCCCCCTACGCCGCCGCGGCCCTGGTGGCGCCGGCCCTGCTGGCCGAGGCGCCGCAGGCCGTGCAGTCGGCCTGGCTGCCGCGCATGGCCGCGGGCGAGGCCTTGGTGGTGCTGGCGCACCAGGAACGCGCCGCGCGCTACCACCTGAACCAGGTGACCACCCGGGCCACGTCCACGGGTGGCGGGCATGTGCTCAGCGGCGCCAAGAGCGTGGTGCCCGCCGGCGACGAGGCCGACGCCTTCATCGTGCCGGCCCGGCTGAGCGGCGCCGACAACGACACCGCAGGCATCGGCCTGTTCCTGGTAGAGCGCGGCGCCTCGGGGGTGAGCGTGCGCGGCTATCCCACGCAAGACGGCGGCCGCTCCGCCGAACTCACCCTGGCCGCCGCCGCGGCCACGCTGATCTGCGCCGAGGGCTTCGAAGCCCTGTCTCGCGCCGTCGACATCGGCATCGCTGCCGCCTGCGCCGAAGGCACCGGGCTGATGGACCGGCTGCTGGCCATCACGGTGGACTACATGAACACGCGCAAGCAGTTCGGCGTGGCCATCGCCAGCTTCCAGGCCCTGCGGCACCGCGTGGCCGACGTGAAGATGCAGCTGGAGCTGGGCCGCTCGATGAGCTACTTCGCCAGCCTGAAGCTGGGGGAAGCGCCCGCGGCACGTCGCCGGGCGCTGTCGCAGGCCAAGGTACAACTGGGCCGCAGCATGCGCTTCGTCGGGCAGGAGTGCATCCAGCTGCACGGCGGCATTGGCGTCACCGACGAGTACATCGCCAGCCACTGCTTCAAGCGCCTGACGATGCTGGAAATGACCTGGGGCGACACCCTGCATCACCTGGGCGAGGTCAGCGGCCGCATGCAGGACACGGCCGGGGTGTTTGCGTGAACCCATTGCGGTTGACTGGGGCTGAAGTAGCCGCCAGCGTCCGCCAGGCGCTCGTCACACATCTCTTTGCCGCCACACCACAGGCGGTCATGGGCGGTGTGCTGTTCGCCGCTGTCGTGGCGGGCGCAGTGGCCGGTCATGTGCCTGCCGCCTGGGCCTGGGGCTGGTTCTGGCTGAAGGCGGCCATCGCTGCGGTCAGGGTTCTGCAGGTGCGTCGCTTCATGGCCGACGCAGGCAGCGCCACCAGGCTGACGGGCTGGATGCGCTCGTACTACATCTGGATTGGCATT
>JBIKMY010000248.1:0-4052 GCA_044358945.1 Rubrivivax sp. | reverse complement strand
TCCGTGTCATCCAGTACGCGGGCGCGGCCTACCTCGCCTGGATCGGGCTGAAGCTGCTCTTCGCCAAGGAGGGTGATCCCCCGCCCATCCGCATTGAGCCGCACCATTACCTGCGCCAGGCGCTGCTGATCACGCTGCTCAACCCCAAGGCCATCGTCTTTTACATGGCCTTCTTCCCCTTGTTCATCGATCCGGCCCGCCACCAGGGCATGGTCACGTTCACGGCAATGGCCGTAACCATCGCCGTCATCACCGCGGCCTACTGCCTGGCGCTGTGCGCCCTGGCCGGCGCGGTGACCGAGAAGGTGCGTACCCACAAGCGGATGGCACGCTGGATGGAGCGTGCCGCCGGCGTCTTTCTCATCGGCTTCGGCCTCAAACTGGGCAGCTCCTGATGCGCATCTTCTGCATCGCCAACCAGAAGGGCGGGGTGGGCAAGACCACCACGGCCGTAAACCTGGCCGCTGGCCTGGCCAAAATCGGCCAGCGCGTGCTGCTGGTGGACCTGGACCCCCAGGGCAACGCCACCATGGGCTCGGGCATCGACAAGCGGCAACTGCCCTTGAGCGTCTACGACGTGCTGCTGGAGTCCGCCAGCGTGGCCGAGTCGCGCCAGCGCAGCGAGAAGGGCGGCTACGAGGTGCTGGGCGCCAACCGCGAGCTGGCCGGCGCCGAGGTGGAGCTGGTGGGCCTGGAGCGGCGCAACGAGCGCCTGCGCGCGGCGCTGAAGGCGGCGCAGGCCGACCACGACTTCGTGCTCATCGACTGCCCGCCCTCCTTAAGCCTGCTGACGCTCAATGGCCTGTGCAGCGCCCACGGCGTGATCGTGCCCATGCAGTGCGAGTACTTTGCGCTGGAGGGTCTGAGCGATCTGGTCAACACCATCAAGCAGGTGCACGCCAACCTCAACCGCGACCTGCAGATCATCGGCCTGCTGCGCGTCATGTTCGATCCGCGCATCACCTTGCAGACCCAGGTGAGCGACCAGCTCAAGGCGCACTTCGGCGACAAGGTCTTCCAGACCGTGATTCCGCGCAACGTCCGCCTGGCCGAGGCCCCCAGCTACGGCCAGGCAGGCGTGGTGTTCGACCCCTCGTCCAAGGGCGCGCAGGCCTATGTGGCTTTCGCGCAGGAGATGGTGGCGAGGCTGGGCGGCTGATGCCTGCGGACAGCCCAGGCGCCGGCAGCACGCAGGCCACGGCCGGTGCCCAGGTGCTCACGTCAGCCGTACCGCTGACCTTGCTGCAGCGGATCGAGGACAGCAGCCTCAATGCCAGCGCGCCGCCGCAGCAGCGCTGGCTGGATGGCTGGCTCGTGCGCTACAACCCCGGCAAGGCCAAGCGCGCGCGATGCATCAACGCTGTCGCCCCGGGCGTGCGCAGCGCGCAGGACAAGCTGGCCGAGTGCGAAGCGCTGTTCGACGAGGCCGGTCTGCCGCTGGTGGTGCGCATCACCCCGTTCACCCAGCCCGCCGGGCTGGACGCGCACCTGGCGGCGCAGGGCTGGGCGCTGTTCGACGACACGCGGGTGATGGTGCTGCCGCTTCCGCTGCCGCAGCGGGCCCAGCCGCCAGCAGACATGCCAGGTCTTCCCGCCGGCTGGGCCGAGGCCGTCGAGGACGCTCAGGCCTTTGCGCACACCGTGGGCGCGCTGCGGGGCTCATCGCCTGTGGAAGTCAAGGCCCACGCGCAACGTGTGACACATTCCCCCGTGCCCTACACCGGCGTGGTCTGGCGCGATGGGGCCGGCCAGGTTCTGGTGTGCGGCCAAATCGCCCGCGAGGGCGACTTGGTGGGCCTGTACGACATCTTCACCGCCCCCGCGGCCCGCGGCCGCGGCCTGGCCACCGCCTTCTGTGCCGCGCTGTTGGGGCGGGCCGCGCAAGCCGGTGCCCGCACGGCCTACCTGCAGGTGGACGCCGCCAACGCCCCGGCCCGCCAGGTCTATTTCAAGCTCGGTTTCCAGGACGGCTACACCTACCACTACCGGAGCCGCAGCGAAGCGGGCACTCACTGAGCCCGGAGGCCTGACCCACCCAAAGGTCAGGCCCCAGAGTTTCGGCTCACCCCCGCGCCGGCCCCACCACCTCGATGCCTGTTTTGCGCAGCGCGGCGTCCAGCGCGGCGATATCGCCGGCCACCAGCGCGTCCAGGCGCGCCATTTCCGCATCCACCTTCGCCATGGCCTGCGCAGACACCTCGCGGGCCTGCTGCGTGGGCGGCTCGTCGGCGATGGCCACCACGCTGATCAGGTCCGACAGGGTGTCGTTCAGGCCGGCGCGGTGGCGCAGCACATCCCGCGACGACTGGCGGTGGATGTCCACCAGCACGCTTTCGATCGCCTCCAGCGCCGGCACCATGGACCGGCTGCGCTCGGCCAGCGCCTGGTCGCCCGGGCCCAGGCGGCGCTCCAGCTCGCGCAACTGCCGCTTGAGCAGGCGGATGCGGTTGACGCCCGCGTTGAGCGCTGACCAGCGGCCGTAGAGTTGCTGCAGCAAGGCGCCCTGCTGCTCGAAGGCGCGCTGCGTGGTCTTGATGCGCGGGTCCTTGACGACGGCGAAGTCCGCTTCCAGGCGCTGCCCGGCGGCTTCCAGCACCACGCGGTAGCGCCCCGGCACGACGGTCGGGCCGGGGATGTCTTCGGCATCGTCGACCAGCGGCTTGTTGCGGCGCTCCATCAGGGCGGCATCCAGCTTCACCGGGCCGCGGTGGCACAGGTCCCACACCACGCGGTTCAGGCCCGGCTGGTTGCCTGGCCTCTTGCCGTTGGGCAGGGCAGCGTCGTCGCTGGCCAGGGTGTTGACGGTGCGGCCGGCGGCGTCCAGGAAGGTCAAACGCACCGGGCCCTTGAAACCTTCGGGCAGCTGGTACCAGATCAGGGCGCCCGCGGGCGGGTTCTCGCCGACCTCCAGGTAGCGGCGCGCGGGCCGTCCGTCGGGCCCGGTCATGGCCTCGCTGCCGCCGCCGATGCCGAAGGCCGGGCCGTAGCTCACCCCCTTCTGGGCGAAGCCCGTGCCGGCGCTCCAGGACAGGCGTGTGCGCACGGTGTCCCGCGGCGTGGCCAGCTGCAGGGTGCGGCGGTCGGCCTGGAGCGCGCGCAGTGGAGTGAAGTCGTCCAGGATCCAGAACGAGCGCCCGTGCGTGGCGGCCACCAGGTCGCTGCCCTTGATCTTCAGGTCGTACACCGGCGCCACCGGCAGGCCGCCCGGCATGCGCTGCCAGTGTGCGCCATCGTCCCGGCTGAAGAAGATGCCGGTCTCGGTGCCCACGAAAAGCAGCCCGGGGTGCACGGGGTCTGCGCGGATGACGCGCGTGATCTCACCTTGGGGCAGGTCACCGTGGATGGACTGCCAGGTCTTGCCACCGTCGCGGGTGCGGAACAGGTAGGGCTGGTAGTCAGCCAGCTTGTAACGCGTGGCGCTGACGTAGACGGTGTCGGCGTCGTGCGCCGAGATCTCCACGCAGCCCACGTAGGCCAGCTCGGGCATGCGCGCGCTGCGGCTGCGGGGGGTGACGTTGTGCCAGGTGGCGCCGTCGTCGCGCGTCACGTGCACCAGCCCGTCGTCGGTGGAGGCCCAGATCTCGCCGGCGCGGTGGGGGGACAGCGCCAGGCTGGCACAGGCGGCGTGCATCTCGGCGCCGGCGGTGTCGTGCGTGAGCGGGCCGCCGGAATGGCCCTGGCGCTGCGGGTCGTTCAGGCTCAGGTCGGGCGAGATGCATTCCCAGCTCGCGCCCTCGTTGCGGGTGCGGAAGACGCGGTTACCGCCGGCGTACAGCGTCTTGGGATCCCCCGGGGCGAAGACCAGCGGGTAGGTCCAGGCGAAGCGGTACTTCAGGTCGCGCGGGGCGATGCCGCGCGAGGTCTCGGGCCAGACGTTCACCAGCCGGATCTGCCGCGTGCGGTGGTCGTAGCGCTGCAAGGCACCCGCGCCGCCGGGGCTGGAGCCCACCGCGCCGCAGTAGACGATGTCCGGGTCGGTCGGGTGCACGGCAATGAAGCCGCTCTCGCCCGTGCCGGGGTAGGTGCAGTCGCCCAGGGTGATGGCGCCCCAC
>JBIKMY010000247.1:0-4056 GCA_044358945.1 Rubrivivax sp. | reverse complement strand
TGCACGATCTCGTTCACCACCGAAGGCTGCACGCCTTCCAGCGGCTCGTCCAGCATCAGCAGCGCCGGGTGCGACACGATGGCCCGCCCGATGGCCAGCTGTTGCTGCTGCCCACCCGACAGCGCGCCGGCGCGCTCCTGCAGCCGGCCGGCGAGGAAGGGGAAGGCACGCAGCGCCACAGACAGGTCACGCGGGCCAGACCGCGACCCTTGCAGGCCCAGAAGACCTGTGAGCAGGTTCTGCTCGACCGTGAAGTCTGCAAAGAGCTCACGGCCCTGCGGCACGCAGGCGAGCCCCAGCCGAGCCACGGCAACGGTGGGCATGCGCCGCAGGTCCTGCCCGGCAAAGGACATCGCCCCCTGGGCCACGCGGGTCAGCCCCATCACGGTGCGCAGCAGCGTGGTCTTGCCTGCGCCGTTGCGCCCGAGCAGGCCGACGCGCTCACCCGGCAGCACCTGCAGGTCCACGCCGTGCAGTTCAGTGCCCTCGCCGTAGCCAGCCACCACGCCGGCCAGGGCCAGACCCTGTGCGTTGCGGGGTGGCTCAGGCATGGGCACCGAGGTAGGCCTCGCGCACCTGCGGCAGGCGTCGTACCTCGTCGAACAGACCATCGGCCACCACGCGGCCGGCCAGCATCACCACCACGCGCGCACCCAGGGCCTGCACGAAGCGCATGTCGTGCTCCACCACCACCACCGCGGTGCCTGATAGCTCGGCCAGACGCCGCACCAGAGCTGCGGTGGCCAGGGTCTCGGCACCGGTCATGCCGGCGGTGGGCTCGTCCAGCAGCAGCAGGCGCGGGGCCTGTGCCAGCAGCATGCCAATCTCCAGCCACTGGCGCGCGCCATGCGGCAACCGCCCCGCGGGCATCTGGGCACGGTCCGCCAGCTGGATCTGCTGCAGCAGGGCGGACAGGTCAGGCAGGCAGGACGAAGGGGAGGTCGAAGGGGGCAGCCCGAAGCAGGCCACCTCCAGGTTTTCCTGCACGGTCAGGTCCTCGAACACGCTGGGCACCTGGAACTTGCGGGCGACGCCCAGCCTCGCGACGTGGTGCGGGGCCAGGCCGACGAGGGGCCGTCCGTTGAAAGCCACCTCGCCGCTGCTGGGGGGCAACTGGGCGGTGATGACGTTGAACAGCGTGGTCTTGCCGCAGCCATTGGGACCGATGACGCAGACCTGCTCGCCAGGGGCCACCTCCAGGCTCACCCCGTCCAGCGCCCGCACCCCGCCAAACTCGCGGGTCACGGCCCGCACGCTCAGCAAGGCGTCACCTTCGAGCGGGCTTGGGCAGGAAGGGCCTGGACCAGGCCCGCACGCTCACCTCTTGCAACCGGCCTGCGGCGCCAGGGTGCCCATGGATTCCACCACCGAAAGGCCGGCGCCCTCGGTCTTGGCCAGGTACATGTTGAAGCTGGCGTGGTGGTCGGCCTTGCCGATGGTCATCTTGCCCGTGGGGATATCCATGGACAGGCCTTCCAGCCCGCCCACCAGGGCCTCACGGTCGATCTTGCCGGCCTTCTTGAGCGCCCCCTCCACCGCCTTGATGGCGTTGTAGTGCGTCATCACGTAGTGCGAGATCGGCGCCTTGTCACCGGCGCTCTTGCGCACGCGGGCCACGAAGTCGGCCACCTTCGGGTCTTTCAGCGAGGCGGCAAAGGGCACGGTGACCCACATGTTCTGGCCCTTGCCCTCGCCGAAGGCGCCGAGGTAGGTCTCGGCAAAGCCGAGGAAGCCCACCGTCACGTCCTTCATCAGGCCGAAGTCCTCGGCCTGCTTGATGAAGGTGATGCCATCGGCCCCGGGCAGCGCCTTGAGCACGACCTTGGCGCCGCTGTCCTTGATGCGGCGGATGATGGGCGTGAACTCCTTGGTGCCGAAGGGCACGAACTCCTTGCCCGCCACCTTGCCGCCCATCTTCTTGATCAGGGCCTCGGCCTGCTCGAACATCTTCTGCGGCCACACATAGTCGGCACCGAAGAGGTAGAAAGAGTCGCCAGCGCGCTTCTTCAGCTCGGGCAGCAACTTCTCCAGCTCCTGGTTGGGCACGGTGTTGAAGCTGAAGAGGTAGCGGTCACAGCCGCCGCCTTCGTAGTTGGTGGCGTACAGCAGCGGCGTCTTGCCCTTCTTCACCGCCGGCATCATGGCGTCGCGGTTGCTGGAGGTGATGGGGCCGATGAGGGCCAGCACCTGGTCCTTCTGAATCAGCTGGGTGGTCCGCTCCACCGCCGTCTTGGGGTCGGTCTTGTCGTCCTGGTACAGCACCTCCACCTTGCTGCCCAGGATGCCGCCGGCCGCGTTGATCTCGGCCACGGCCAGATCGATGCCGATCTTGGCCTGGTTGCCGAAGAGCTCCAGCCCGCCGGAGAACGGCAACACCGCCCCGATGCGAATGGGCCCCTTCTGCGCGAAACCGGGCAGGCTGAAAGTGGAAGCGGCAGCGGCGGCAAGGCCCGCACCGAGAACATGGCGACGTTGGGTCATGACATGGGACTCCTGAGGCTCATGAAGAGGTTCGGCGACCAAGCCACCATGCCGCCGAAGACGCCCCGCCCGGCGAAACCACCGGCGCGAATACTCGATCGATTATGGGCGTCTGCCCCTCGCGGGAGAAGCCCGAACCCCCGCCTGGCCCACCCGAGAAAACCCGAACCCACCACAAGGCTCGCGTGGGGCGCGTGACACGGGCAGGGCCGCTGCCGATTGACGGATTCGCCAGAGCCATGGGAAGCTCAAGCCATGCAAGAGATCGACCGGACCCAAGATGCCCTGCTCGTCATCGACGTGCAGAACGATTTCTGTCCTGGAGGGGGCTTGGCCGTCGCAGCAGGTGATGCCGTGGTCCCCGTGATCAACGGCTGGATGCCACGGTTCGATGAAGTGCTGCTCACGCAGGACTGGCACCCGCCGGGGCATCGGTCCTTCGCCAGCGCGCACCCGGGCCGCACTCCCTTCGAGACGGTGCAGATGCCCTACGGCGCGCAGACCCTGTGGCCTGACCACTGTGTGCAGGGCACACCGGGCGCCGACTTTCACCCGGGGTTGAACACCACCCCGGCGCGCCTGGTCATCCGCAAGGGCTTCCGCCCAGCCATCGACTCCTACTCGGCCTTCTTCGAGAACGACCGCCAGACACCCACGGGTCTGACCGGCTATCTGCGCGAGCGGGGACTGAGGCGGCTGTTCCTGTGCGGCCTGGCCACCGACTATTGCGTGGCTTACTCGGCACTGGACGCCCGCGCCCAAGGCTTCGAGGTGACCGTGCTGCTAGACGCCTGCCGCGCCATCGATCTGGGGGGCTCGCTGGCTGCGGCGCTGGAGCAGATGCGCTCGGCGGGTGTGGCCGTGATCGCCTCCTGAGGCCGCAGGGCTGCGCGCCCGAACCCCTCAGCCAGAGGTCGTGACCTTCAGGCGCAGGCTGCGCCGCCACAGCGTGAGCACGATGGTCAGGTTCAGCAGGTTCCACGCTAGGCCGTTGACGAAGGCGGCGGTGTAAGAGCCGGTCCAGTCGAACACCTGGCCCGACATCCAGCCGCCCAGGGCCATGCCCAGCATGGTGAACATCAGCACCGTGCCCACACGCGCGCCGGCCTCGGCCGGCGGAAAGTATTCCCGCACGATGATGGCGTAGCTGGGCACGATGCCGCCCTGGAACAGGCCGAACATCGCCGAGATGATGAACAGCGAGGTCATCGAGTCGAAGGGGATGAACAGCAGCAGCGCCACCCCCTGAAGCACCGAGCCCAGCAGCAAGGTGCGCAGGCCGCCGATGCGGTCGCAGATCAGGCCGGAAATCAACCGGCTGGCCACACCGAAAGCGAGCATGAGCGACAGCATCTGCGCGCCGCGCGCTGCGCCATAGCCGAGGTCACCGCAGTAGGCCACGATGTGCACCTGCGGCATGGACATGGCCACGCAGCAGGCGAGGCCGGCCACGCACAGCAGGGCCTGCGCCTGGCCCATGGACAACCCAAACGGCTGACCCGATCGCTGGGCCAGGGCGGAGCTTGCGGTACCAGCCGACGCCGGGCCCGGGGCGGCCGCACCCGCCACCGCAGC
>JBIKMY010000246.1:0-4069 GCA_044358945.1 Rubrivivax sp. | reverse complement strand
TGACGTGAGCTCCGGCGTGGAAGCAGCCAAGGGCGTCAAGGACGCCGTGCTGATGCGCCGGTTCTGCCAGGCGGTACGCGACGCCGATGCCCTTGCGGCATCAGGCGCGGCTGGCCCGGCAAGCCCCTGAACCCTTGCACACCCCCCACGATGTTGAACTATCACCAACCCGACGCCCGCGGGCATTTCGGGCCTTACGGCGGCACCTTCGTTGCCGAAACGCTGATCCACGCGCTGGACGAACTTCGCCAAGCCTACGAGACGGCCCTGGCCGACCCGGCCTTCATGGCCGAGTTCCGCCACGAGCTGGCGCACTTCGTCGGCCGCCCCAGTCCGATCTACCACGCTGCGCGAATGAGCCGCGAGGTGGGCGGGGCGCAGATCCACTTCAAGCGCGAAGACTTGAACCACACCGGCGCGCACAAGGTCAACAACACCATCGGCCAGGCCCTGCTGGCCCGCCGCATGGGCAAGCCGCGCGTCATTGCCGAAACCGGCGCCGGCCAGCACGGCGTGGCCACCGCCACCATCTGCGCGCGCTACGGCATGGAGTGCGTGGTCTACATGGGCAGCGAGGACGTCAAGCGCCAGTCGCCCAACGTCTACCGCATGAAGCTGCTGGGCGCCACAGTGGTGCCGGTGGAGTCCGGCAGCAAGACGCTCAAGGACGCGCTGAACGAGGCCCTGCGCGACTGGGTCACGAATGTGGAAAACACCTTCTACATCATCGGTACCGTGGCCGGCCCGCACCCCTACCCGATGATGGTGCGCGATTTCCAGAGCGTCATCGGTCAGGAGTGCCTGACGCAGATGCCGGCGCAGATCGGCCGGCAGCCCGATGCGGTGATCGCCTGCGTCGGCGGCGGCAGCAACGCCATGGGGATCTTCCACCCCTACATCGAGCACGAGGGCACGCGCCTGATCGGTGTGGAGGCCGCCGGTGAGGGGCTGGATTCCGGCAAGCACTCGGCCTCGCTCACGCGCGGCTCGCCCGGCGTGCTGCACGGCAACCGCACCTACCTGCTGCAGGACGACAACGGCCAGATCACCGAGACGCACTCCATCTCCGCCGGCCTGGACTACCCCGGCGTCGGCCCGGAGCACGCGTACCTGAAAGACATCGGCCGGGCCGAGTATGTGGGCATCACCGACACCGAGGCGCTGGAAGCCTTCCACCGCCTGTGCCGCACCGAGGGCATCATCCCGGCGCTGGAATCCAGCCATGCCGTGGCCTACGCGATGAAGCTGGCCGCCACGATGCGCCCGGACCAGCATCTGCTCGTCAACCTCTCCGGCCGCGGCGACAAGGACATCGGCACCGTGGCCGACCTGTCGGGCGCCGATTTCTACTGCCGCCCGTCCTGCCGGGGGCAGGGCGTGAAGGGTGGGGCAGTGATCCAGGTCGTGGGGGGCGCGCAATGAGCCGCATCCCTGCCACCCTCCAGGCTCTGCAGGCCCAGGGCCGCAAGGCCCTCATCCCCTACGTCACCGCGGGCGACCCGGCCCCGGCCCAGACCGTGGCCGTGATGCACGCCCTGGCCGCGGGCGGCGCCGACATCATCGAGCTGGGCGTGCCCTTTTCTGACCCCATGGCCGATGGCCCCATCATCCAGAAGGCCAGCGAGCGCGCCCTGGCGCGCGGCGTGGGCCTGGGGCAGGTGCTGCAATGGGTGCGCGAGTTCCGCGCCCAGGACGACAAGACCCCCGTGGTGCTGATGGGCTACGCCAACCCCATCGAGCGCTTCGACCTGAAGGGCGGGGAGGGCGCCTTCGTCGCCGCCGCGGCCGAGGCCGGCGTGGATGGTGTGCTGGTGGTGGACTACCCGCCCGAGGAGTGCGAGGCCTTCGCCCAGCGCCTGCACGCCCGCGGCCTGGACCCCATCTTCCTGCTGGCGCCCACCTCCACCGAGCAGCGTATCCGCGAGGTGGGGCGCATCGCCACCGGCTACGTTTACTACGTCTCGCTCAAGGGCGTCACCGGCGCCGGCCACATCGACACCCAGGCCGTGGCCCAGGCCGTGCCACGCATCAAGGCGCATGTGAAGGTGCCCGTGGGCGTGGGCTTCGGCATCCGGGACGGCGCCACCGCCCGCGCCGTGGGCGAGGTGTCGGATGCGGTGGTCATCGGCAGCCGCCTGGTGCAGCTGCTGGAGGCCGCGCCCGTGGAGCAGGCCGGCGAGGTGGCCCGAGCCTTCATGGCCGAGATCCGCGCCGCGTTGGATGCGCCGCTGCAGGCGGATGCGCCGGCTTGAGGCATCATCGGCCCCGAAAAATCCTGACCCTTCAGCGGAGCATCCCCCCATGAGTTGGCTCGACAAGCTGCTGCCCCCGAAGATCCAGCACACCGACCCGGCCGACCGCCGCTCGGTCCCCGAGGGGCTGTGGGTGAAGTGCCCGTCCTGCGAGACGGTGCTCTACAACACCGATCTGCAGAAGAATGTCAACGTCTGCCCCAAGTGCGGACACCACCACCGCATCGGTGCGCGCGCCCGGCTGGACGCCCTGCTGGACGCCGAGGGGCGCTACGAGATCGGCCAGGAAGTCCTGCCCGTGGACCCGCTGAAGTTCAAGGACAGCAAGAAGTACCCGGAACGGCTGAAGGCCGCGCTGGAGAACACGGGCGAGACGGATGCCCTGGTGGTCTTCGGCGGCACGGTGATGAGCGTGCCCTTGGTGGCCGCCTGCTTCGAGTTCGATTTCATGGGTGGCTCCATGGGCTCGGTGGTGGGCGAGCGCTTCGTGCGCGGCGTGGAGACGGCGGTGGAGCAGAAGACCGCCTTCGTCAGCTTTGCCGCCACGGGCGGCGCGCGCATGCAGGAGGGCCTGCTGAGCCTGCTGCAGATGGCCAAGACGAACGCGGCGCTGACGCACCTGGCCAAGGCGCGGCTGCCCTACATCAGCGTGCTGACCGACCCCACCATGGGTGGCGTGTCGGCCAGCTTTGCCTTCATGGGCGACGTGGTGATTGCCGAGCCCAAGGCCCTGGTGGGTTTTGCCGGGCCGCGCGTCATCGAGAACACGGTGCGCGAGAAGCTGCCCGAGGGCTTCCAGCGCGCCGAGTTCCTGCTGAGCAAGGGCGCGATCGACATGATCCTGGACCGCCGCGAGATGCGCACCACCCTGGCCCGCACCATCGCCATGCTCACCGGGCAGAGCGCCGACGCCATCGCTTGAGCCGACTTGACTGCGCCTGTCACCCTCGAGGATTGGCTCGCCCATTGCGAGCGGCTGCATCCCCGCACGGTTGAACGCCCGCTGGAGGCCGTGCGGGCGCTGCTGCAGCGCCTGGACATCCGGTTCGAGGCGCCGGTCATCACCGTGGCGGGCACCAATGGCAAGGGTTCCACCTGCGCCATGCTGGAATCCATCGCGCTGCAGGCGGGCTACCGCGTGGGGCTGTACACCAAGCCGCACCTCGTGCATTTCGAGGAGCGCTGCCGCCTCAACGGCACACCCATCGAGGCCGCGGCGCTGCTGCCCCACTTCGAGGCGGTAGAGGCCGCACGGCAGCAGGCGGGCAGTCCGCCGATCAGCTGGTTCGCCTTCACCACCCTGGTCATCCTGCGCGCGCTGTCGCAGCAGCCGCTGGACCTGGTGATCCTGGAGGTGGGCCTGGGCGGCCGGCTGGACCCGGTCAACCTCATCGACCCCGACTGCAGCGTCATCACCAGCATCGACCTGGACCACATGGAACTGCTGGGCCCGGACCGCGAAAGCATCGGCCTGGAGAAGGCCCACATCATGCGTCCGGGGCGGCCCGCCGTGGTGAGCGACCCGGTGCCGCCAGACAGCGTGATTGCGTACGGCCAGTCCATTGGGGCAGACCTGTGGTTGGTGGGGCGCGACTTCAGCCACGCTGGCGACCGTCAGCAGTGGGGCTGGTCCGGCCGCGGCCGGCGCTACAACGCGCTGGCCTATCCGGCGCTGCGCGGCGCCAACCAGCTGGTCAATGCCGCCGGTGTGCTGGCGGCCTTCGAATCGCTGCGCAGCCGCCTGCCCATCACCGCGCAGGCCGTACGCACCGGCCTGGCGCTGGTGGAACTGCCCGGGCGCTTCCAGATCGTGCCCG
>JBIKMY010000370.1:0-2837 GCA_044358945.1 Rubrivivax sp. | reverse complement strand
CTTCGAGCTGGAAGGCAAGCGCTTCTTCCGCACTGGGGACCTGGGGCGCATGGACGAGGAGGGCTACTTCTTCATCACCGACCGCCTGAAGCGCATGATCAACGCCAGCGGCTTCAAGGTGTGGCCCACCGAGGTGGAGTTGCTGCTGTTCAAGTGCCCGGTGGTGCTGGAGGCCTGCGTGATCGGTGCGCAGGACGCCTATCGCGGCGAGACCGTGAAGGCCCTGGTGGTGGTGCGGCCCGAGGCGCGGGGTACGGCGCGAGAACAGGACGTGATCGACTGGGCGCGCGAGCACATGGCGGCTTACAAGGTGCCGCGCATCGTGGAATTCGTGGATGCGTTACCCAAGAGTGGCTCGGGCAAGGTGATGTGGCGGTTGCTGCAGGAGCAGCAGCGGGCGCGGGATGAGGCGGGCCGCCCCCGGGCCTGACGCTGCGCATGCCGGGCTACCCCTGCATCCACAGCGGTGCCACGAAAGCGAAGAACGCGCCGACCGCGAACAACCCCACCGCGGCGGCCCATACCCAGCGCGACCACCGCCTTGTCCGCAGGCAAGCCTGCCGCAGCACAGGATCGACCGGGCAAGGCGCCGTCCGCAGGTGCCATTGGAGGGCCCCGGCGCCGGCCAGCAGCAGTGCTGCCACCCCGAACACGGGCGCCTTGTACTCGCTGATCCACACCAGCGCCGGCACGGCGCTCACGAGCCCGGCGAGCGCGGCACCAAGCCCGAGCGAGACCAGCAGTGCCGGCAGCGCGCAGCACACGAGCGTGCCGCCGCTGGCCAGCAGCGACAGCCAGGCCGACCACCAGCCGGCTGCGGCAGCGCCGCCATCGACGCCGGCCGGTGCTGCGCTTCCTGATCCGGCGCTCACTGCCGGCCGCGCATCTGCTCGCGCAGTTGCGCCACCGTCTGTGACATCGGCTCGGCCCGGGTGACCTCGTACCCCGCCTCGACGACCTCGGCCTTGAGCTTCTCCATGGCCAACGTCTGGCCGGGCTTGGCTTGAACAGCTACCACCTTCTGCTTGAGGTTGATGTAGAGGTCGGCCGTCTCGGGCAGCTTCTTCAGCCGCGCCTCGATGCCCTGGGCGCAGAAAGCGCAGACCATGCCATTGACGGAGAGCTTGACGGCGGAGGCTTGGGCGGCGCCCGCTGCCTCGGCCGCTTTGGCCGGCGTCGTGGTTTGAGCGTGCGCGGACGTGGCGAACACGACCAGGGCGACACCTGCCAGCAGGGCTGACAACATCAGCGCCAGACGTGGAGCCGGAAGGGAACGTGCAGCGATTCGGGTCTTCATGGGAAGTCCTTTCGGGGGGAAATGGAAGGAAGAATGAAAAAAGGGTTTGGCACGATGCTGGCCAGTCCAACGCGCGGACTCACGGCACCCACATGAAACTCAGGTGCGCCCTGTCGCGGCGCACGCCGAGTTCCAGGAACCAGTGGCGGTGAATGAGGCGCACCATCGGCATCCACTCGGTCTTGGCGACCTCGTGGGCCGCAGCGGCGGGGCGGGGAATGCGTTCGCGCTCACGTCGCGCCTCGAGCAGGATCCACGGCTGCACCTGCTCGTACTCGACTTCGTACAGCGAGAAACCCGTTCGGGCGTAGGCCGACTCGCGCCGCCAGTCGCCCGCACGCTGGGTCTCGACACCGCCGCCTACGTAGAGCCGCGTGGTCTCCCAGTCGGCCAGCACCGCCGGAGACAGCAGCGTGCGCGTGCCGCCTGCCACACCCTCCGCCCGCAGGCCACCGACCTGCCCAATGAACCACAGGTTGGCCTGGGCGTCGGGCAGGTTCCAGCGGTGCAGGAGCCGGGTATAGGTGATCGCCGCCAGGTCGCGCGAGGATCGCATCCCGCTGCCGCCATGGGCTGGGCTGTCGAAGCGGCCCACTGCAGCCCCGATGGCGTCGCGTCCGGTGAGGGCGTAGTTCGCGGAGAGTTTGTTCGACCCTTCCTCGAAGTCCCCCATCACCATCCAGTAGCCCTGAGAGGCCATGGGCAGCGCCTGCACCGGCCCGGCCACGACAGCCAGCAGGCATGAGCCGACGAACGCGCGCCACCTTGGGCCGAGGCAAGGGGGCCGCAGGAGCGGAAACGGAAAAGGCATGAATGACACTCCGGAGTTGGCACGTCACGCCGGCACGAAAGGCCGCGCAAGGCTTGCATCCAGGCCCTGACCGGGACCGGGCAGGGCCACCCACCGGTCGCACGGACCGGTGGCCTGGAGCGTCAGGCTCGGGGCGGTCGCTCCAGGCAGCCGGCCAGCAAGCGGCCCGTGTCGCGCGAGGGGCCTACCAGCGGCCCCTCACCGGGCACCTGCCCGGGTATTGCCGAACCGGCGGCCACCGGGGCCAGCGCCGCATGGCACAGGTCGCAGTTGAAGCACAGATGCGAGGCCTGCCCCGCATCGTCGACCTGCACGGCAGCGTCGTCGGACGGGTCAGCGTGGCACGGCATGACATGCACTTCGGCCTGTACGAGAAGGTGCGAAGGCGGAGCCGACACAGCCATGCTGGCCGCCGCCCACCCACGAAGGGGCAACAGGGCCACCAGCAAGACGACGAACCAGAAGCGACGCATGACGGCGAGTCTAGGGCACAAAGCGGGAAGGAATCCGCAACGACTGGCAACCCGGCCTGTCCATCTTGCGCGGGCAGGGCCAGAGGCTCGCGATGCGCCCTGGTACGCAGGCTATCGCAAGGCCTCGCCCTCGGGCCTCTGCGGGATGCGGGCCCTGGGCGTCAGGCGCTGCCACAGGAAGGCGAATTCCAGGGCCTGGAGGTCGGCGCGCTGGGCGTTGTCTGCGGCGCCGCCGTGCCCGCCCTCGATGTTCTCG
>JBIKMY010000245.1:0-4083 GCA_044358945.1 Rubrivivax sp. | reverse complement strand
GCCCGGGATGCGCTGCGCGTCGTGCACCAGATGGCCGACGCCTTGTCCTTGGGCGACACGGTGGCCGTCTTTCCCGAAGGCACCACGGGCCATGGGCACGAACTGCTGCCCTTTCATGCCAATCTGTTGCAGGCGGCCATCGCCACCGAGGTGCCGGTGCAGCCGGTGGCCCTGCGCTATGCCGATGAACTGCACGGGGTCAGCCCGGCGGCCGATTACACCGGCACCATCTCCCTGGCACGCAGCCTTTGGATGCTGGCGGGGGCGCAGGGCCTGAGGGTTCGGGTTGAGATCCTGCCCGCCGAGGGCGCGCGCCATGCCGACCGGCGCGCGCTGGCCGCCCATTTGCGCGAGGAAATTGCGGACGCGCTTGAGCGCATGGATGAAAGGCCCGCCGCGGCGGTCTTCACCCCATGAACGGCGACACCCTGTCCATCCGCCGCGTGGGCATCGACACCTGGCGCGAGAGCGTGGCCTTCCTGCACCGGGACTGTCCGGTCGTGCGCGCGGCGGGTTTCCAGGCCCTGTCCAAGGTCAAGGTGCAGGCCAACGGCCGAACCCTCTTCGCCGTGCTCAACGTGGTGGACGATGCCGCGATCGTCGGACCGCTCGAACTGGGCCTGAGCGAGGATGCCTTCACCCGGCTGGGCGTGGGCCCGGGGCATGCGGCGCACATTGACCAGGCCGAGCCGCCGTCCTCCATCGCCGCGCTGCACCGCAAGATCGCCGGTGAGCGGCTCGGGCGCGAGGACCTGCGCGCCGTGGTGCAGGACATCGCCGCGGCGCGCTATTCCAAGATCGAGCTGGCGGCCTTTGTCGTGGCCACCAACCAGTTCGAACTGGACCGCGACGAGGTGCTGCACCTGACCGAGGCCATGATCAGCGTGGGCCGCCGCCTGGACTGGCGCAGCGAGATTGGCGGCGGGCCGGTGGTGGACAAGCACTGCATCGGTGGCATTCCCGGCAACCGCACTTCGATGCTGGTGGTGCCCATCGTTGCCGCGCACGGCATGCGCTGCCCCAAGACGTCCTCGCGCGCCATCACCTCGCCGGCCGGCACGGCCGACACCATGGAGGTGCTGGCGCAGGTGGAGCTGCCCCTGCAGCGGCTGCAGGAGATCGTGCGCGCCACCCACGGCTGCCTGGCCTGGGGCGGCACCGCCGATCTCTCGCCCGCCGACGACATCCTCATCTCGGTGGAGCGGCCCCTGGCCATCGACTCACCAGGCCAGATGGTGGCCTCCATCCTGTCCAAGAAGATCGCCGCGGGTTCCACCCACCTGGTGCTGGACATCCCCGTGGGCCCCACCGCCAAGGTACGCAGCATGCCCGCCGCGCAGCGGCTCAAGCGCCTGTTCGAGGTGGTGGCCTCGCGCTTGGGGCTGGAGCTGGACGCGGTGATCACCGACGGGCGCGAGCCCATCGGCCGCGGTATCGGCCCGGTGCTGGAGGCCCGCGACGTCATGCAGGTGCTGCAGAACCATCCCGATGCTCCACAGGACCTGCGCCAGAAATCGCTGCGCCTGGCAGGCCGCGTGATCGAGTTCGACCCCGACGTGCGCGGTGGCGAGGGCTACCGCATCGCCCGTGACATCCTGGATTCCGGCCGTGCCCTGGCCAGCATGAACGCCATCATCGACGCGCAGGGCCGGCAGGCGGCGCCGCCGCCGCTGGGCGACAAGGTGTTCGATGTGCGGGCACCGTCAGACGGCGTGGTGGTAGGCATCGACAACCTGCGCCTCGCGCGCATCGCGCGCCTGAGCGGCGCGCCGCAGGTGCCCGGGGCAGGGGTGGACCTGCGTGCCAAGCTGGGCGATGCCGTGAAGGCGGGCGCCCCCCTGTACAGGCTCCACGCCCGGTTCGAGGCCGATTTCAGCTTCGCCTGCCGTATGGCGGAACAGGACAGCGGCTACCGTCTGGGCAGTGCCGACCAAGTACCGCGCGAGTTCGCCCCCGAGACCTTCTGACGGCTCGGCGCTGGGCCGGGCTTCAGGCCTGGCCCTGGCGGGCCACGGCCGCCGCGGCGCGTGCAGCCGCCTCTGCGTCGCCCAGGTAGTAGTGACGAATGGGTTTGAGCGCCTCGTCGAGTTCGTACACCAGCGGGATGCCGTTGGGGATGTTCACGCCGACGATGTCGGCGTCTGAGATGCCATCCAGGTACTTCACCAGCGCCCGCATGCTGTTGCCATGCGCGGCCACCAGCACGCGCTGGCCGCTTCGGATGGCCGGTGCCAGACGCTCGTTCCAGCAGGGCATCACGCGCGCCACGGTGTCCTTCAGGCACTCGGTCAGCGGGACCTGTCCCGGCGTGAGCTGTGCGTAGCGGGGATCATGGCGCTGGCCCCGGGGGTCGTCGGCGTCCAGCGAGGGCGGCGGCGTGTCGTAGCTGCGCCGCCAGATCAACACCTGCTCGTCGCCATACTGGCGCGCCATGTCAGCCTTGTTGAGCCCCTGCAGCGCGCCGTAGTGGCGCTCGTTCAGGCGCCAGTCGTGCTGCACCGGCAGCCACGTGCGCTCCATGTTGTCCAGGCAATGCCACAGGGTCCAGATCGCGCGCTTGAGCACTGAGGTGTAGGCGACATCGAACTCGTAGCCGGCGTCCTTCAGCAACTGGCCCGCCTGTCGCGCCTGGACCACGCCCGTGTCGGTCAGCGGCACATCGGTCCAGCCCGTGAATCGGTTTTCCAGGTTCCAGGTGGACTCTCCGTGGCGGATCAGGACGAGCTTGTGCATGGGCGGGCCGCCGTGCGGCGGTGGCTGTAGGGTCAAGGGCGAGGCCGGTGTCCCGGCTCGAAACCTGGAATCTTACAATCCGGGGTTTTGCGCTCCTGACGGGTCTGACGTGAACTTCATCCTTGAAAACTGGCTCCTCATTGCCGTGGCCTTCGTCTCTGGCGGCATGCTGGTGTGGCCCCTGGTGCGAGGGGGCGGTGGTGCCGGTGCCGTGGGCGCTTCCGAGGCAGTGAGGCTGATGAACCGCGAGAAGGCGGTGCTGATCGACGTCAGCGAGCCGCGCGAGTTCGATGCCGGCCACGCCGCACAGGCGCGCAACGTGCCCATCGGGCAACTGGAAACTTCCAAGGACCTGCCCTCCAACAAGGCCCTGCCGCTGGTGGTGCTGTGCCCCACGGGTGCTCGCGCCGGCCGTGCTGCGGCCACCTTGCGCAAGCTGGGCTACGCCAATGTCCGCGCCTTGGCAGGGGGCACTGCAGCCTGGCGCGATGCCGGCCTGCCTGTTGAGAAGAGCGCCGTCACTGCAGCGGGCTGAGGCCTTGCCTGGCCTGAGGGCGGCTGCCTTGTAGTCATCGGCTGGAGGCCATTTCGGTGGTCCCGGCGGGCAAGACCCCGACCCGGCGGGCGCCCATCCGATCCCGGACAATTCGAAGCCTTGTTGATCACTCCGTGACGTCGCCATGAATGCCGTTCGCATGTACACCACCCAGGTCTGCCCTTATTGCGTGCGCGCCAAGGCGCTGCTCAAGCAGCGGGGCGTGGAGCAGATCGACGAGATCCGTATCGACCTGGATCCCGCCCAGCGCGACCACATGATGGAGATCACGGGCCGTCGCACCGTTCCGCAGATCTTCATTGGCACCACGCATGTGGGCGGCTGCGACGACCTCGTCGCGCTGGACCAGCGGGGCGGCCTGTTGCCGCTGTTGCGGGCGGCCTGATCCGCCGGCCCGTCTGCGCCCCGTGGGCGCTGCGCACGCCTTGCGCCTGCGCGTGATCGCCGGCACCGGGCCGGAGCCATAATCGCCAGCCTTGCGCGTTGGCGCAGCCCTGGTGACGGGGCGTTCTCCGCCGAATTTCCGAGCCGCCTGTGCCAGATCTGACCTGCGCACGGCCTACCCAAGCGCGACTGCCCTCGTGGCATGCGTCTACAACTATCACCCCATCACCCGAGAAGTTCCATGGCCGACCAAGACCTGACCCCCGTGTTCCAGATCCAGCGCATGTACCTGAAGGATCTGTCGCTGGAACAGCCGAATTCACCGCAGATCCTGGTGGAGCAGGCACAGCCCCAGGTGGACATCAACCTGGGCGTGGGCGCCGAGCCCGTGGCCGAAGGAGTGTTCGAGG
>JBIKMY010000244.1:0-4090 GCA_044358945.1 Rubrivivax sp. | reverse complement strand
GCCCCGTCGGCGGTGGAGGAATCCCGCAAAGGGGCCAAGCCCAACTACACCGTCTTGCGGCTGTCTGCCGGTTTCGCCACGGCCGTGGGCGCCTGGACGCTGAACACCCAGTGGAACGGCCAATGGACCGATGACGCCTTGGTGTCGGCCGAACAGTTCAGCATTGGCGGCGAAGGTTCCATCCGCGGATTCAACGGCCGGGTGGCCTCGGCCGACAAGGGCCAGCGCTTGGGGCTGGAGCTTCAGTCGCCCGTCAAGACCATGAAACTGGGCGCCGCAGGTACGGTGGCCGCCGCCTGGGCCGTGTTTGCCGAGGCGGGCGAAGTGCGGCGCAACCTGCCCCAGACGGGTGAAAAAGTGCGCACCGCGCTGGCCGGCGCGGGCCTGGGCCTGCGCATCACCTGGAGCGAGCGCCTGGCGCTGCGCGCCGACCTGGGCGTGGTGACACGCGGCGACGGGCTGGCGGCCCGCGGCGACCGTGTCCTACACCTGAACCTCAGCTATGCCTTCTGACAACATCTGACGCCGTCTGATGTCTGCCGACAACCCCCTGCACTGCCACCTGGACGCGCTGCTCGCCGCGTTGAGGGGGTCGCTGCGCCTGTCGCGCCAGCAGCGCAGGGCGCAGGCGCGGCGCATGGACCGTGCCCAGGGTGCGGACATGGCGGGCCGGTCTGGTTTGAGCCTGCACCTGCTGGCTGCCACCCTGGCTGCCATCGGCGCCCCGGCAGGCCTCATGGCCAACCCCCAGGGCGCACAGGTGGTGAACGGCACGGCCACCTTCAAGACCGAGGGCGCCACGCTCACGGTCACCAACAGCAACGGCGCCATCATCAACTGGCAGCAGTTCAGCATCGGCGCGGGCGAGACCACCCGCTTCGTGCAGCCCAGCGTCTCCAGCCAGGTGCTCAACCGCGTGCTGAGCGGCAACCCCAGCAAGATCCTGGGCAGCCTGCAGTCCAACGGGCAGGTGTACCTCGTCAACCCCAGCGGCATCGTCTTCGGCAAGGGCGCGCAGGTGGACGTGGGCGCGCTGGCGGTGTCCACGCTCAAGTTGTCAGACGAGGACTTCAAGGCCGGCCGCATGAACTTCGGCGCCCTGGGTGCTGGCGGCAACCCGCTGGCCGGCACCGTGCGCAACGAGGGCACCATCCGCACCGCCAGCGGCGGCTTCGTCTACCTGGTAGCGCCGCAGGTGGAAAACAGCGGCCTCATCCATTCGCCCGAGGGCCAGGTGCTGCTGGCCGCGGGCCACAAGGTCAGCATCGTCAACCCGCGCACGCCCGAGGTGAGCTGGGAGGTGAGCGCCCCGGCCACGAACGCCGTGAACCTGGGCGAGATCGTGGCGCGGCAGATCGTGCTGCAGGCCCAGAACGTGAAGAACGCGGGCCTGCTGCAGGCCACCACCGCCGTGGTGGGCGAGGACGGGCGCATCGTGCTCAAGGGCACGAAGAAGGTGGAGCAAACGCCCACGGGCCGCATGGTCGCCCAGGGCACCAGCGCCACGGGCGGCGTGCGCGGCGGCGAGATCGAGATCTCCGGGGCAGAGCAGGTGAGCCTGCAAGGCCGCATCGAGGCGACGGGCGGGTTGGCCGCGCCGCTGCCGGCCTCGGTGGTGGCCCTGTCCACGGCGGCGGCAAACGTCCAGATTCAGGCGGACGCGGCCACCCCCACCACCTTCGGCGGCACGATGGGTGCCGCCAGCCTGGGCTATGCGCCCACGGGCGCTGCAGGGTCGACTGGTTCTGCTGCATCGGCCGGGCCCGGCACGGCGACGGGTAGTGCCGCACCCATCCAGCCTGCCGCCTCCCCCAGCCCGCTGAACGCCGGCGTGCTGGTGGTCACCGGCACCGGCACGGCCTCAGGCCCCTTCCCTGCCGACAACACGGGTGTGCCTTCTGCAGACAGCGCGGCCTTGGCGGCCCAGTTGTCCCCGTCCGGTGACAGCAGCGCCCCAACAGGTCTTGCCAGCGCTGCCATAACCACCACCACCGCCGGCCTGGCCGGCCCCCGCGCCAGCGGAACCTCTGCCCCCGCCGCCCCCCAGCCCAGCCCCGACGCCCCCCTGCCCCGGCCAGACCCGCGCAACGCCCTGGCAGGCGGCGCCACCGGCACGGGCGGGCGCGTGCGCATCATCGGGCGCGACCTGCGCCTGGCCGAAGGCCTGCTGATCGATGTGTCCGGCCCCGCCGGCGGCGGCACGGTGCTGGCCGGCGGCGAACTGCAAGGCCAGCGCCTGGGCGCCTTCGGCACCGACCAGCCCAACGCCCAGACCCTGTGGATGGCCGCCAGCGCCCAGGTGCGCGCCGACGCCACGGCCCAGGGCCACGGCGGTGTGGTCATCCTCTGGGCCGACGACACGGCGCGCATCCACGGCCAGCTCAGCGCCCGTGGGGGGGCGCAGGGCGGTGATGGCGGCTTTATCGAGACCTCAGGCAAGCGGTTCCTGGATGTGACGCAGGCGGCGGATGCGTCGGCGCCCAAGGGCAAGGGGGGGACGTGGCTGCTGGATCCGGAGGACATCCGGATCACCACCGGTTCCTCCATGCTCGAAACAGTGATCAATCCTTCGACCATCGAGGCATCACTGAACGCGGGAACCAACGTTCAGGTGGTAACGGATGCAACGGGGTCTGGCTCTGGTTTCATCGCCGTGGACTCCCCCATCACCAAGTCAGGTGGCGGAACAGCCACCTTGACCCTGAACGCCCACGGCGACATTTACATCAACGCGGACATCAAGCGCACCGCAGGGGGCAACCTGAACCTCGTGTTGGTGAACGGACCGGGCGGACTCACCAGGTTCGAAAGCCTTACGGCGCCCGTGCAGATAGATCTGGGCAGCGGCACACTTACGGCACTGGGCACCTTGAACTCGGGCTCGTCTCCGGGTGCGGTCTCCATCCAGGCCGGCAGCATCCAGATCGGTGAACTGCGGAACTGGGGGGGAGAATATAGCAACCTCAACCTCAACGGCCCCACCTCGATCACCAGCGCCAGCGTCACGGGCGGTCAACTCGCGCTGAACGGGAACACCACCATCGGTAGCGTGGCCCTTTCAGGTGGCACCTTGGGTGGCTCGGGCAACGCCACCATCACCGGTACGTTCAACGTCACCAGCAGCGGCACCTTGAGCGGCACCGGGTCACTGACCACGCAAGGTGCCACCAGTGTTGGGGGAAGCGGCAGCAGAACACTCACCGTCACAGGGGGTAAGACCTGGGTGAACCAAGGCACGTTACGCATTGAGGGCAACAACGATCGCATCGCCTTCAGCGGCAGCGGGCAGACCAACACCCTCCAAAACACCGGCACACTGATTCTTGACGTCCCGGCAGGGGATCCCTTAGAGGAAATCTCAGGCACAGCGGTCCTGCAGAACCTGGGGGTGATCCAAAAGCTTGGAAGCAATGCCCAGAAGATCAAGGGACTCGATGTCACAAACGCCAGCGCCGGCACCATTGATGTACAAGCAGGCACTCTTGAATTGGACGGTGGCTCAATCACCCAAAGCGGCCTGATCACCACCGCCGCCAGCACCACTTTCAAGCGGGAGGGCAACCTCACCAACAGTGGCACGCTGGCCGGATCTGGAACTGTGCTGCTGGGCTCCAGCTACACCCTCACCAACAGCGGCACCATCAGCCCCGGGGGGGCGGGCACGGTGGGTACCCTGACGCTCACGGGCAGCCTCTTGTCCAGCAGCAGTGGCCGTCTGCTCATGGAGGCCAACGGCACGGGCGCCACCCAGCGGGATCTCTTTTCGGTATCGGGCGCAGCCTCCCTCAACGGCACGCTGTCGCTGACTGGCATCAACAGCTTCAACCCAGCAGCAGGCCAGAGCTACACGCTGCTGAGCGCCGGCTCGGCACCCACAGGCAGTTTCAGCAGCATCCAGGTGCCTTCAGGCCTGAACGGCACCGGTTCCGTCTCGAGCAGCAACTACGTGCTGACCCTGTCCGGCGCGTGCCTGGGCAAGTGCTGGGACGGCGGCGCCGGCGCCGGCAGCCCTTCCTGGACCGATGTCTTGAACTGGACGGACAACTCGCTTCCTGACTCGAACAGCGTGGTGTACATCAACATGCCCGTA
>JBIKMY010000243.1:0-4095 GCA_044358945.1 Rubrivivax sp. | reverse complement strand
CGCCATGGTCGGCGCCCGCGTAAGGCGGGCGCACCACGCGGCCGTGCAGCATGCCGGGCAGGCGCACGTCGTGTACGAAGGCGGCTTCGCCCAGCACCTTGGCGGGGATGTCCACGCGCGGCAGGCTTTTGCCTGCCACCGTCCACTCGGCGCTGGGTTTCAGCGGCGTGGCCGGGTCCAGCACCAGGCGGATGTGCTGGCCACGCAGCAGGGTGGCGATGTCGGCGACGCTGCCTTCGGCCGCCTGCGCCCGCAGCCAGGCGCGCGCCTGCGCGGCGGCGCGCTTGAGCGGGTCCGAGGCGATTTGCAGCGTGGCGCTGGCGATCGTGGGGCCTTGGTTGGGCGCGCGGGCGGTGTCGCCCAGCAGCATGACCACGCGCTCGAAGGGCAGCTCCAGCTCCTCGGCCACCAGTTGGCCCAAGGCGGTGGCGATGCCGGTGCCCAGGTCCACCTTGCCGCCCAGGCCGTTGGCACTGCCGTCGTCCCACACGGCCAGCAGGATCTCCACCCCTTCGGCCGGGTTGCCCGGCACCATGGGCGGCTGCCCCGGTGCAGGCGGCGGTGGTGGAGGTGGGTCGCGCACCACCAGCAGCACGCCCTGGGCTTGCAGGAAGCCGGCGCGGTGGGTCGGGGCGTGGGCGGCG
Organism: Rubrivivax sp.; assembly: GCA_044358945.1. GTDB lineage: Bacteria > Pseudomonadota > Gammaproteobacteria > Burkholderiales > Burkholderiaceae_C > Rubrivivax. Next base: position 3,451 of record JBIKMY010000243.1, on the reverse strand, counting down.
CGCATGGGGCCTCAGGTCGCGGCGTCCGCCAGCCGCTGCGCGGCCAGGTGTACCGCCTGCAGAATCTCCACATGCGCGCCGCAGCGGCACAGGTTGTGCGACAGCGCCTCGCGGATCTGAGTGTCTGTGGGTTGCGGGCAGCGGCGCAGCAGGGCGACCGTGGCCATCACCATGCCGTTGGTGCAGTAGCCGCACTGGGCGGCCTGCGCGTCGATGAAGGCCTGTTGAACGGGGTGCGGGGCTTCACGGCTGCCCAAACCCTCCAGCGTGGTGACTTCGCGCCCGGCCACCCCGTGGGCCGGGATCACGCAGGCCCGGGCCACCCGGCCATCCATCAGCACCGTGCAGGCGCCGCACTGCCCGAGCCCGCAACCGAACTTCGGGCCGTTGCACAGTGCGTCGTTGCGCAGCACCTGCAGCAGGGTGGCCCCCGGCTCGGCGTGGGCAGCCTCGAACCCCCGGCCGTTGAGCAGGAAGCGCATCACATCGACAGGTAGGCCCGCCGCACCTCGTCGTCGGCGGCCAGCTCCCGCATGGTGCCCTGGTAGCGGATTTGTCCCTTTTCCAGTACATAGGCGCGGTCGGACACCAGGGTGGCGAAGTGCAGGTTCTGCTCGGACAGCAGGATGCTCACGCCCGCGGCCTTGAGCTCCAGGATCATCTGCACCATGCCCTCGACGATGACCGGGGCGACGCCCTCGCTGGGCTCGTCCAGCAGCACGAGGTACGGGTTGCCCATGAGGGTACGCGCCACGGTGAGCATCTGCTGCTCGCCGCCGCTCATGCGCCCGCCGGGGCGGTCCGGCATCTCGCCCAGGTTGGGGAAGAGCGTGAACAGGCGCTGCGGCGTCCAGGCCTCCAGCATCTGACCCTGCGGCCCCATGCGGGGTGGCTGGCGGCCCACCTCCAGGTTCTCCAGCACGGTGAGGTCGGTGAATATGCGCCGGTCTTCAGGCACGTAGCCCAGGCCCGCCGAGGCAATGGCATGCGGCTCCAGGCGCGAGATGTCTCGCCCCATGAACTGCACTTGCCCGGTGCGCCGCTCCACCATGCCCATCACGGCCTTGAGCGTGGTGGACTTACCCGCGCCGTTGCGTCCCATCAGCGCTACCACCTCGCCAGGGCGTACCTGCAGGCCAATGTCAAAGAGGATGTGCGCGCCGCCGTACCAGGCCGACAGCGACTTCACGTCCAGCAGGGGTGTGGGTTCGGTCATGTGTCCTGGCGCTCGAAGGTCTTGCCGGTGCCGAGGTAGACCTCCTGCACCTTGGGGTGGTCACGGATCTCGCTGGGCCGGCCTCCCGCGATCAGGCGGCCGCGGGCCAGCACGATGACGCGGTCGGCATGCGCGAACACCACGTCCATGCTGTGTTCGGTGAAGAGCACCGCCATGCGGCGTTCCACCACCAGGCGCTTGGTCAGCTCCATCAGCTCATTACGCTCTTTGGGCGCCATGCCGGCTGTGGGTTCGTCCATCAGCAGCAGCTTGGGCGCATGCGCCATGGCCACGGCCAGCTCCACGCGCTTGACGTCGCCGTAGGCCAGCTCGCTGCAGGGGCGCTGGGCCTGCTCGGCCATGCCCACCTGCGCCAGCAGGGCCAGCGCGTCGTCACGGCGGTGCTCGCCCGCCCGCGCGAAGAAGGAGAACACCTGCCGGTCGGCCGACAGCAGCGCCATCTGCACGTTCTCCAGTACGGTCAGCGAGGAGAAGGTCTCGGCAATCTGGAAGGTGCGGCCCACGCCCAGCTTCCAGATCTGGCGCGGCTGCAGGCCGATGAGCTCGGAGCCTTCCAGCAGGATGCTGCCGCGGTCGGCCCGCAGTTGCCCGTTGACCATGTTGAAGGTGGTGGACTTGCCCGCACCGTTCGGACCGATCAAGGCCAGCAACTCGCCCGGGGCAATGTCGAAGTCGATGCCGTCGACGGCGCGCACGCCGCCGAAGGACTTGCCCAACCCTTTGACGCTCAGCAGGGTCATCGCGTGGCCTCCGCGCCCGATGTGGATGCCTTGTTGCTGCGCTGCAGGAAGCGCTGCGCATAGCCGGCGATGCCCTGCGGGAACAGCAGCACCAGCACCAAGATGATGCCGCCCAGCATGGCGCGCCAGTACTCGGTGTTGCGCGCCACGGTGTCGTGCAACCAGGTGAAGCTCACCGCCCCCACCACCGGGCCGGCCAGCGTCTGCACGCCGCCCAGCAGCACCATCACCAGGGCGTCGATGCTCTTGCCCACATGCAGGCCCTCGGGCGAGATGCTGCCTTTGGAAAAGGCGAACAGCGCGCCGGCCACGCCGGCCACGGTGCCCGCCAGGATGAAGGCCACCCACTGCACGCGCTTGACGTCGATACCGATGGCATCGGCCCGCAGCGGCGAGTCACGCCCGGCGCGCATGGCGTAGCCAAAGGGCGAGAACAGGATGCGCCGCAGCAGCCAGGTCCCGGCTACCGTCAGCACCAGGGCCAGACCGTAGTACACGCGTTTGTCCGACAGCCAGGCCGCTGGCCACACGCCCGTGACGCCGTTGCTGCCGCCTGTGACGCTGTCCCATTGGTAGACGATGGCCCAGGCGATCTGCGCGAATGCCAGGGTCAGCATGGCCAGATAGACCCCCGACAGCCGTACGGCGAACCAGCCGAAGACCAGGGCGAAGGCTGCAGCCACCACCGGGCCGAGGGCCAGGGCCAACTCCATGGGCAGCCCGGCCTTGCGCACCAGCAGCGCTGCGCCGTAGGCCGCCAGGCCGAAGTAGGCCGCGTGGCCGAAGGAATGCATCCCGCCGGGGCCCATGATGAAGTGCAGGCTGACGGCAAACAGCGCGGCCACCAGCAGGTCGATCCCCAGCACGATGGCGTAGGACGAAGCCTCGCTGGCCAGGGGCAGCGCCACCAGCAACAGCAGCGCGGCGGCTGTGGCGGCCTGCCCCGCTTTGCTGGGCAGCCGCAGCGGCGACTCTGCCGCCGAGGCATGCCGGCTGGGTGCCGGCGCGCGGCCCATCAGCCCCCAGGGCCGCAGAATGAGCACCGCGGCCATCACCAGGAACTCCACGACCAGCGTGAGTTTGGAAAACGAGATTTCGACCCCGCCGATGTTGACCAGGCCGATCCAGATGCAAATGGCCTTGATCTCGGCGATCAGCAAGGCCGCCACAAAGGCGCCGGGGATGGAACCCATGCCGCCCACCACCACCACCACGAACGCGGCACCGATGGTGTGCAGGTCCATCTCCAGCGTGGCGGGCTCGCGCGGCAGCTGCAGAGCGCCGCCCAGGCCCGCCAGCATCGCGCCCAGGGCGAAGACGGAGGTGAACAGCCAAGCCTGGTTGACTCCCAGGGCGGACACCATGTCGCGGTCTTGTGTGGCCGCGCGCACCAGGGTGCCCCAGCGCGTGCGCGTCAGCAGCAGCCACAGCAGGCCCAGCACGGCGGGGCCCACCACGATGAGAAAGAGGTCGT
>JBIKMY010000242.1:0-4133 GCA_044358945.1 Rubrivivax sp. | reverse complement strand
CCACCCGCTGGGCCGCGTGCCGGTGCTGGAAGACGGCGATGTCATGCTGTACGAGTCGGGCGCGATCATCGAGTACCTCATCGCTCGCCACAGCAACGGCACACTCAAGCCGGCCGTGGACTCACCCCTCTTCCCGCGCTATCTGCAGTGGTTCCACTACTGCGAGGGCATGGTCATGCCGCCGATCAACACCATCGTCGTGCAGACACTTTTGCTGTCGCCAGAGCGGCGCAACGAGGAGATTCTGGGTCAGGCCAGGCGATTGCTGACCAAGACGCTGGAGCCGCTGAACGCGGCCCTGTCCGGACGCGACTTCATGATCGGTGCATTGTCAGGTGTGGATTTCATGCTCGGTCACGCTTGCTACATGGCCCGGCAACTGGGCTGCATGCCCGAGAACATGACGCACCTGCACGCCTACGTGAAACGCCTGGAGGCGCGGCCCGCGTTCGACAAGGGCATCAAGACCTGAAGCACGAGGCACACACGACGGCACCGCGAACGCGGACCCTCCACTTCCTAGGACCCCCATGAGCCCCAAGACGCTGGAATTCCACTTCGACTTCGGCAGCCCCACCACCTATCTGGCCTACACCCAGGTGCCGCGCATCGCGCAGGAAACGGGGGCTGCGCTGGCATGGCACCCCGTGCTGTTGGGCGGGGTGTTCAAGGCCGCGGGCAACGCCAGCCCTATCACGGTGCCCGCCAAGGGCCGCTGGATGAACGACGACATGGCGCGCTGGGCCCAGCGCTGGGGCGTGCCCTTGGTCATGGCCCTGGTGGCGGACCCCGCAGTCAAGGCCGACCTGATCGCCCGCACCGAAGCCTCGGTGGCCCGCGGTGCCTTCGGTGCCCCAACCTTCTTTGTGGGCCCGCAGATGTTCTTCGGGCAAGACCGGCTGGACTTCGTGCGCGAGGCGCTGGCGGCCGCGTGACGCGGTAACGCTCGGACCAATGGGTCCGAACTGGGCGTCGCGCAATCCGAGCAGCCGCACGCGCCCACTGTCAGATGTCGAGCTTGCCCTCCCCCGGCCGCTTCAGCACCAGCGTCAGGATGTCGTAGCTGGCCACCAGATCGCCGTCTTGGTTGGTCACCTGCACGTCCCAGGCCACCACGCCTTGTGGGGGCTGGCCCTTACGGGCGGGCTTGTCGGTCTTGCGCTTGCAGGTCAGGCGGGCCTGGATGGTGTCGCCAATACCCACAGGCTTGACGAAGCGCAGCGTGTCCAGGCCGTAGTTGGCCAGCACCGGGCCGGGCGAGGGCGAGACGAACAGGCCCGCTGCCGCGGAGAGCACGAAATAGCCGTGGGCGATGCGCTTGCCAAAGGGGCTTTCCTTGGCCGCGATCTCGTCGAAGTGCATGTAGAAGTAGTCACCCGAGATGCCGCCGAAGGCGACGATGTCGGCCTCGCTGACGGTGCGGCGGTGCGTGAGCAGGCTATCGCCAATGGCCAAGTCGTCGTACCACTTACGGAAGGGGTGCAACTCGCTTTCTTGCACCGCCGCCCCGCGCACGTACTCGCCCGTCACCGCCGCCAGCATGTTGGGCGAGCCCTGCACCGCCGCGCGCTGCAGGTAGTGCTTGACAGCGCGCACGCCGCCCAGTTCCTCACCGCCGCCGGCGCGGCCCGGGCCGCCGTGCTTGAGCACGGGCAGGGGCGAGCCGTGGCCGGTGGACTCCGGCGCGGCATGCGGGTCCAGGATGTGCACGCGGCCGTGCAGCGCCGCCATCTGCGGCACCACCTGCGCCGCCACCGCTGGGCTGCGCGTGACCAGCGTGGCCACCAGGCTGCCGCGCCCGCGCGCGGCCAGGGCCACGGCCTCGTCCAGGTCGTCGTAGGGCATCAGCGTACTGACGGGGCCGAAGGCCTCGACGTCGTGCACGACATCGTTGGCGAATGCATCACGGCACAGCAGCAGCGTCGGGCTGAAGAAGGCCCCCCCGTGCACGCCCTCGCCCAGGGGTTGGAAGCTCGCACCCGTGCCCGCGCCAAACACGACCTCATTGCCGCGCGCCAGCAGCGCCACGCGCTCGGCCACGTCAGCCTGCTGCGCCTTGGAGGCGAGCGCGCCCATCTTCACGCCCTCCACGGCCGGGTCGCCCACCACCGTACTGGCCAGGCGCGCGGCGAGCTTCTCGGCCACGGCATCGAGGTGCCGGCGCGGCACGATCGCGCGGCGGATGGCGGTGCACTTCTGCCCGGCCTTGACCGTCATCTCGCGCGCTACCTCCTTCACAAAGAGCTCGAAGGCCTCGTCGTCCGGCCCCACGTCATCCGCCAGCACCGCGCAGTTCAGCGAATCCGCCTCGGCATTGAAAGGGATGGAGCGCGCCACCAGGTTGGGGTGCACGCGCAGCCGCGCGGCGGTGTCGGCTGAGCCGGTGAAGGTGACCACGTCCGTCTCGGTCAGGCGGTCCAGCAGGTCCCCGGTGCCGCCGATGACGAGCTGCAGGCTGCCGGGGGGCAGCAGGCCGGAGTCGTTCATCATCCGCACCGCGGCCTCGGTGAGCCAGCTGGTGGCCGTGGCGGGCTTGCCGATGCAGGGCATGCCCGCCAGGAAGGCCGGCGCGAACTTCTCCAATAAGCCCCAGATGGGAAAGTTGAAAGCGTTGATGTGCACCGCCACACCGCGCCGCGGCACGAGGATGTGCGTACCGGCAAACACACCCGTCTTGCCCAGCGGCATGGCCGGGCCCTCATGCACCACGTTGCCTGAGGGCAGATCCCCCGCGCCGACGCCAGCGTAGGCGAAGAGCGTGCCCGTGCCGCCTTCGATGTCGATCCAGCTGTCCGCGCGCGTGGCGCCGCTGTGGCGTGACAGGGTATACAGCGCCTCCTTGCGCTCCAGCAGGTAGGCCGCCAGCGCCTTCAGCAGGGCCGCGCGCTGCTGGAAGTCCAGTTTCAGCAGCGCTGGCACGCCCACGGTGCGTGCATGGTGCACGGCTTCAGCGAAATCGATCGCCTCGGCGTGGGTGTGGGCCACGGCGCTGCCATCGATGGCGCTGCGCAGCAGGCTGGCCGGGGTGGTGCCAACCCAGCGGTCGGCGATCAGGCTTTGAAGGACGGGGGTGGACATGGGTTGACAGGACCTCTGGTTCAACAAGGATGCATAGGCGCTCATTGTCACGAATGCCCGTGGCCGGCCGCAGGTGCACTGCAGGTTCTCAACAAGTGGGATGCAAGAGACCTTTGGCGAGCCCGGGAACCGCACAATCAACGGCAGATGGCAAGTTGACCGAAGGCATGTGAATGAGCTGGTTCAGCGCAACGCGCGAGGTGATGGGAAGCGAGTGGGGCCTGCTGCGTGCCCACCGCAAGCTCGCCCTGGCCATGGCCGGCGTGCTGTTCGTCCCTGCGCTGTACGCCTGGATCTATCTCTTTGCGATGTGGGACCCCGCGTCGCACACCCGGGATCTGCCCGCCGGGCTGGTGAACCTGGACACCGGCGCCCAGTACCGCGACCGGGCACTGAATCTCGGCGGCGAGGTTCTGGTGTCGATCGAACAGCAGGGGCAGTTCGCCTACCGCCGCTACACCGATGCGGCGCAGGCGCGCCAGGACGTGCGTCAAGGCCGCCTGGCCTTCGTGCTGGAAATCCCCGCCGACTTCAGCCGCCAGGCCCTGCCCGGACAGACGCCCGGCGCGGCCAAGCTCACCCTCTACACCAGTGAGGGCAACAACTACGCCAGCGCCAGCTTCGCCCGCCGCTTCGCGCCCGAGGTGGCGCAACGGGTGAACACCATGCTGGCCGAAGCCCGATGGGACCTCGTGCTGTCCAGCGCAGCGGGCTCGCAGCGCGACCTGGACAGCCTGCGCGCTGCGTTGGGCGACTTGCACAAGGGGGCTTCGGAGTTGCAATCGGGCCTGGGGCGGGTGCGCGAAGGCGGCCGTCAGGCGGCGGGCGCCAGCGAGCAAGCCACGGAGGCGGCACAGCGCCTGCGAACAGGCGCGCTCCAGCTGTCTGAAGGCGCACAGCAACTGGGCAGCGGCTCGCGGCAGATGGGCGCAGCGGTACGCGGTCTGGAGGCGCGCCTTCCGGCAGACTCGGACCTCTCTGCGCTGCGGCAGGGTGCACGCAGCCTCACGGAAGGGCAGCAGGACCTGCTGCGCGGGCTGGAAGCCCTGGGTGCG
>JBIKMY010000241.1:0-4142 GCA_044358945.1 Rubrivivax sp. | reverse complement strand
AACACGCGCAAGCTCTCCATGCGGCAGCGCATGGAAAAGCCAAAGTCGCCGAAGGTTTCGTAGAACTTCACCCCGTGGTAGCCCGGCGAAGGTTCGGTCATGCCGGGGAACTTGCCGTTGTCCCAGGGGAACTTTCCAGACTCCACCACCACACCGCCCAGCGTGGTGCCGTGGCCGGCCAGATACTTGGTGGCCGAGTGCACCACGATGTCCGCCCCGTGTGCGATGGGGTTGCACAGGGCCGGGCTGGGCACGGTGTTGTCCACCACCAGCGGCAGGCCGTGGGCGTGCGCCACCTCGGCGATTGCCGCGATGTCCAGCACCACCAAACTGGGGTTGCCCAGGGTCTCGGCGTAGACGGCACGGGTGTTCGGGCGGATGGCGGCAGCGAAGGCGGCGGGGTCGGTGGCGTCCACGAACGTGGTCTCGATGCCGAACTTGCGCAGGTTCACGGCCAGCATGGTCACCGTGCCGCCGTACAGCGCACCGGCGGCCACCACGTGGTCGCCGGCCTGCAGCAGGGTCATCAGCGCCATGGCCTCGGCCGCCATGCCGCTGGCCGCGGCCACCGCCGCGCGGCCGCCTTCCAGCGCTGCCACACGCTCTTCCAGCGCGGCCACCGTGGGGTTGCTCAGTCGGGAATAGACGTTGCCGAAGGTCTGCAGGTTGAACAGGCTGGCCGCATGGTCGGCCGAATCGAAGACGAAGCTGGTGGTCTGATAGATCGGCAGCGCGCGGGCGCCGGTGGCGGCGTCGGGAATCTGCCCGGCGTGGATGGCCAGGGTTTCGGGGCGGAAGCGGCGATCAGGCATGGAAGGATCCTTTCGGCTCACACGGGCCTGCGCGCCGAGATCACGCGCGTGTTCACCCCCGCCCAGTGCAGGCCGCCGAACAGCCGCGCATGCTCGATCTTTACGCAACGGTCCATCACCGACTCCAGCCCGGCCGCGCGGGCGATGGCGTCCGCCTCGGCGCTCTTGACGCCCAACTGCTGCCAAAAGCACTTGGAGCCAATCGCCACTGCCGAGCGGGCGATGGGCGGCACATCGGCCTCACGCCTAAACACATCCACCATGTCCACGGGAAAGGGAATGTCCTCCAGCCGCGCATAACTTTTCTCGCCCAGGATCTCGGGGTACCTGGGGTTCACCGGCACGATGCGGTAACCGTGCTGCTGCATGTACTTGGCGGCGAAGAAGCTCGGCCGGTGCCACTCCGCCGACAGGCCCACCACGGCTATCGTCTTGCAGGACTTGAGGATTCGGCGCAGGCTGGAAATGTCGTCGGCCATGTCTTGATTCTGCGCCGGTTGCCGCGCTGAGGAACCCCGGGACATCACGGGTTGCAGCCAGGGCCACGCATATACTGGCTCCGCCAGGAGAGAGTACGCCCGACGTGCCGCCGAAGGCGAAGCCGGGAACTGAAGGCACCGGTCGAACGCTCAGGCAAAAGGACTGGCAAGCGGAAGCAGGCTGGAGGGCCCGCAACCGATCCTCACTGGAGAGAGGCGGCACGCGCTGGGCGCGGCGCCCACCGAAGGGGCAAGCGCTGTAGCGTCCACCAGGCCGCCAGCGTCAATCTCTCAGGTAAAGCGGACAGCGAGGGCAGACCCGAAGACCACCGGCACCGGCCGGCGCTTCGGCATCGTGATGCCCTTGAGGAGAACCGCTTGTCCGCTGACAACCCCGCCATCCTGGCCCGCACCCCGTTGCACGCCCTGCACGTTGAGCTCGGCGCCCGCATGGTGCCCTTTGCCGGCTACGACATGCCGGTGCAATACCCCGCCGGCATCCTGGCCGAACACACCGCCTGCCGCACAGCGGCGGCGCTGTTCGATGTGTCCCACATGGGGCAGCTGCGCCTGGAGGGTGAAGGGGCCGTGGCGGCGCTGGAAACCCTCGTCCCGATGGACATCCAGGGGCTGGGCGTGGGCAAGCAGCGCTATGCCTTGTTCACCAACGATGAGGGCGGCATCCAGGACGACCTGATGGTCACGCGCAGGGAGAACGACCTGCTGCTGGTGGTGAATGCCGCCTGCAAGGACGCCGACACAGCCCACCTGCAGCGACACATTGGCGCGCGTTGCCGCGTGGTGCCCATGCCCGAGCGCGCCTTGCTGGCCTTGCAGGGCCCGAAGGCGGTGGATGCCCTGGCCCGCCTGGCGCCGGGCGTGCGCGCCCTCACCTTCATGGCCGGCGGGGCCTTCACGCTGGAAGGCGCAGACTGCTACCTGACCCGCTCCGGCTACACGGGTGAAGACGGCTTCGAGATTTCGGTGCCGGCCGAGGCCGCCGAGCGCCTGGCGCGCGCGCTGCTGGCGCAGCCCGAAGTGCAGCCGGCCGGCCTGGGCGCCCGCGACACGCTGCGCCTGGAAGCCGGGCTGTGCCTGTACGGCCACGACATCGACACCCACACCACGCCTGTGGAAGCGGGCCTCACCTGGTCGATTCAGAAAGTGCGCCGCGCCGGCGGGGAGCGTGCCGGGGGTTACCCGGGTGCCGCCGTCATCGATGCCCAGTTAGCCAGCGGCCCGGCCCACAAGCGCGTGGGCCTGGTCGGGCTGGACCGCGTGCCCGTGCGCGAAGGCGCGCCGTTGGTGGCAGCGGATGGCCGCTCGGTCGGGCGAGTCACCAGCGGCACCGTCGGCCCCACAGTCAAGCAGCCCATCGCCATGGGCTGGCTGGAAGCCGCACTGGCAGCCGCAGGCACCGACGTCTTTGCCGAAGTGCGCGGCAAGCGCGTACCCATGCGCGTGGCGGCCATGCCGTTTGCGCCGCACCGGTATCACCGGGGCTGAGACCCAGGCTGCGCCGCGCTCACACGCCATCACACCCCATCACCCGTTCACCCGCTCAGAACTTCACCGAATCCGCACGGCCCCCCACGACACCTCCTCCAGACGCAACCGAAGGAAGCTCACCATGACAACCTTGTTCACCCCCGATCACGAGTGGATCAACATCGAAGACCATGACGCCGCCACCGTCGGCATCACGCTGCACGCGCAGGACGCGCTAGGCGACGTGGTCTTCGTGGACCTGCCCGAGGTGGGCACCACCTTCAAGCAGGGCGACCCCGCCGGCGTGGTGGAGTCGGTGAAGGCCGCGGCCGACGTGAAGATGCCCGTCTCCGGCGAGGTGGTCGAAGTCAACGAGGCGCTGCGCGCGGACCCGTCCCTGGCCAACAGCGACCCCATGGGCAATGGCTGGTTCTTCAAGGTCAAGGTGAGCAACATGGCCGAGTTCGACCAGCTCATGGACCCGCCGGGCTACGACGCGCTGCTCAAGACCCTCTGACCAGGTTCTGACCACGCCCTGACCCCGCCCCGTCCAGCCCCACCGGACCGGTCTGGCATGACCGGTCTCGCTTGACTCGACCTGCAGGAAGACCGCCCATGCTGATGACCGCCCACACCCCTTTGCCCGACCTGGAGCGCGCGGACGAGTTCGTGCCGCGCCACATCGGGCCGACCCCCGAGGACGAAGCGCACATGCTGTCGGCGATCGGCGCGGCCTCGCGCCGGGCGCTGATCGAGGCCGTGGTGCCCAGGGCCATTGCCCGCAGCCGGCCCATGGCGCTGCCTGCGCCGGTCACCGAGGCGCAGGCGCTGGCCGAGATCAAGGCCATCGCCGGCCAGAACCAGGTGCTCAAGAGCTTCATCGGCCAGGGTTACCACGGCACGCACACGCCCGGCGTTATCCTGCGCAACATCCTCGAGAACCCCGCCTGGTACACCGCCTACACACCCTACCAGGCCGAGATCTCGCAAGGTCGCATGGAAGCGCTGGTGAACTTCCAGACCATGGTGTGCGACCTCACCGGCATGGCCATCGCCAATGCGTCGATGCTGGACGAGGCCACCGCGGCGGCCGAAGCCATGACGCTGGCCAAGCGCAGCGTGAAGTCGAAGTCGAACACGGTCATCGTCGCCGGCGACTGCCACCCGCAGACCATCGAAGTCATCCGAACACGGGCCGAGCCACTGGGCCTGACGGTGGATCTGGCCGTTTCGATGGAAGACTGGAACGCCAAGGTCGAGGCAGGGCAGTATTTCGCCGCCATAGCCCAGTACCCGGCCACCGACGGCACCGTGCACGACCTGCGCGGCGAAGCCGAGCGCATCCACCGCCACCAAGCTGCCT
>JBIKMY010000240.1:0-4147 GCA_044358945.1 Rubrivivax sp. | reverse complement strand
GAGGGGGGGCTCAAGTCGCAGTTGACCCTGGCCGGCTACCAACATGTGACGCAGGTGGTGTCGCCGGGCGAGTACGCGGTGCGCGGTGGCTTGATCGACCTGTTTCCCATGGGCTCGCTGGTGCCCTACCGGGTGGACCTGTTCGGTGACGAGGTGGACTCCATCCGCACCTTCGACCCCGACTCTCAGCGCAGCCTGTATCCCGTGCCGGAGGTGCGCCTGCTGCCTGGTCGCGAATTCCCCATGGACGAGGCAGCGCGCACGGCCTTCCGTGCCCGCTGGCGCGAGCGCATGGAAGGTGACCCGACCAGGGCGCGCGTCTACAAGGACGTGGGCCAGGGCATCGCCACCGCGGGCATCGAGTACTGCCTGCCCCTGTTCTTCGACGAGACGGCCACCTTCTTCTCCTACCTGCGCCAGGAGGCGGCGCTGGTGTTGCACGGCGAGGTAGACGCGGCGCTGGAACGCTTCTGGACTGACACCCGCGAGCGTCACCGCTTCCTGCAGCACGACCCGGAGCGGCCCATCCTGTCGCCCGAAGCCTTGTTCCTCAGGCCCGAGGACTTCTTCACCCTCACCCAGGCCCACGCCACGCTGTCCTTGCGGGGCAACGAGCCGGTGGAGTGGGCGCGTCCGCTGCCCGACGTGAGCGTGGACCGCGGGGCCACCGAGCCGCTGCACACCCTGGAGGCCCACCTGCGCGCCACCCCGGCGCGCGTGCTGCTGGTGGCCGAGAGCGACGGACGGCGCGAGAGCCTGCTGGAGATGTTGCGGGATCACCGCATCGACGTGCCCAGCGTGGACTCGCTCGAAGAGTTCATCACCGGCAGCGAGCGTGTGGCCATCGCCGCAGCCCCGCTGGCCGCGGGCTTCCATTGGCTGGACCGCCTGTCCCCGAACGACGCGGCCCCCACGCTCAGCGTGCAGTTCATCACCGAGACCGAACTCTTCGCCACCACGCCGCAGGCCCGACGCCGGCGCAAGCAGGAGCAGACCAGCAACGTCGACGCCCTGATCAAGGACCTGTCGGAGCTGAAGGTGGGCGACCCGGTGGTGCACGTCAACCACGGCATCGGCCGCTACAAGGGTCTGGTGCACATCGACACGGGTGAAGGCTCCAGCGAGTTCCTTCACCTGGAGTACGCCGACAAAGCCACGCTGTACGTGCCGGTGTCGCAGCTGCACCTGATTGGCCGCTACACAGGGGTGAGCGCCGACGAGGCACCGCTGCATCGCCTGGGCTCGGGCCAGTGGGAGAAGGCGCGACGCAAGGCGGCCGAACAGGTACGCGACATCGCGGCCGAATTGCTGAACCTGTACGCCCGCCGCGCCGCGCGCGAGGGCTATGCACACCGGTTCACGGCCAATGACTACGAGGCTTTCGCTGCCAGTTTCGGCTTCGAGGAGACGGCCGACCAGCGCGCCGCCATCCACGCTGTGATCCAGGATCTGGTCAGCCCCAAGCCCATGGACCGCCTCATCTGTGGCGACGTGGGGTTCGGCAAGACCGAGGTGGCCCTGCGCGCGGCCTTCGTGGCCGTGCACGGCGGCAAGCAGGTGGCCATCCTCGCGCCGACCACGCTGCTGGCCGAGCAGCATTACCAGACCCTTGTGGACCGCTTCGGTAAGTGGCCGGTACGGGTGGCAGAGCTGTCGCGCTTTCGCTCACCCAAGGAGGTGAAGGCGGCGCTGGAGGGGCTGGAGGCCGGCACCATCGACATCGTGGTGGGCACGCACAAGCTGCTCAGCCCCGATGTGAAGTTCAAGCGCCTGGGCCTGCTCATCATCGACGAGGAGCACCGCTTCGGCGTACGCCACAAGGAGGCGATGAAAGCGCTACGCGCCGAGGTGGACGTGCTCACGCTCACGGCCACGCCCATCCCCCGCACGCTCGGCATGGCACTCGAAGGCCTGCGTGACCTGAGCGTGATCGCCACCGCGCCGCAGCGTCGCCTGGCCATCAAGACCTTCGTGCGCAACGAGGGCAGCGGCGTGATCCGCGAAGCGGTGCTGCGGGAGTTGAAGCGCGGCGGGCAGGTCTACTTCCTGCACAACGAGGTGGAGACCATCCAGAACCGCGCCGAGAAGTTGGCCGAGCTGCTGCCCGAGGCGCGCATCGCCATCGCCCACGGCCAGATGCCCGAGCGCGAGCTGGAGCGCGTGATGCGCGACTTCGTCGCCCAGCGCCACAACGTGCTGCTGTGCTCCACCATCATCGAGACCGGCATCGACGTGCCCAGCGCCAACACCATCGTGATGAGCCGGGCCGACAAGTTCGGCCTGGCGCAACTGCACCAGTTGCGCGGCCGCGTGGGCCGCAGCCACCACCAGGCCTACGCCTACCTGCTGGTGCCCGACGTGGAGGGGCTGACCAAGCAGGCCGCGCAGCGGCTGGAGGCCATCCAATCCATGGAGGAACTGGGCTCCGGCTTCTACCTGGCCATGCACGACCTGGAGATCCGCGGCGCGGGCGAGGTGCTGGGCGACCACCAGAGCGGCAACATGATCGAGGTGGGTTTCCAGCTCTACAACGAGATGCTGTCGGAAGCCGTGCGGGCCTTGAAGTCCGGCCGCGAGCCGGACCTGCTGTCCCCCACCGGCGTGTTCGGCGGCAGCACCGAGATCAACCTGCACGCCCCGGCCCTGCTGCCCGACAGCTACTGCGGCGACGTGCACATCCGGCTGAACCTCTACAAGCGCCTGGCCTCGGCCGAGAAGCCCGAGCAGTTGGACGCGCTGCTGGAAGAGCTGACCGACCGCTTCGGCCGCCTACCGCCACAGGGCCAGACCCTCTTCGACACCCACCGCCTGCGGGTCATGGCCCGGCCCTACGGCGTGCAGAAGATCGACGCCGGCCCCCGGCTCATGAGCATCACCTTCCGCCCCAACCCGCCCGTGGACGCCGCGCGCATCATCGCCCTTGTGCAGAAAAACCGGAACGTGCGACTGGCCGGCAACGACAAGCTGCGTATCGAGCGCGAGTTCGAGGACCCGAAGGACCGGGCGCAGTACATCCGCGATGTGCTCAAGAGCCTGGGCGCACCCACGACTACATCGGTTTGAGACTGAAGCGTCAGCTTCAAGGCCCCCCCTCACGGCCGCTCAGGTGCACTTGAAGTGGGTGTACATCACCTCGCGTACGAAACTGGCAGCATTGAAGCGATGCATCTGAGGATTCTTGGAGAGCGCTTCCTTCACCAGATCCACGACCAGATCAAGCCGTACATCGGCGCCAATGCAAATCTCGGGATCCTTGGTCAGGATCAAGGTGTCCAGGACACCCATGACATAGTGCCTGCCCGCCTCTGCGGCTGCGCGGTCGAGGGAGGCCAACCGCTCATGAAGCGCTCCCGCCGACAGGAAGCGCGCGCTGCGTGTGGGCTGGGCGGCCGCACCTCCAGGGTTGATCATGAGAGCCAGCATCAGGCCAGCCAGGATCCAGAGAAGGTAGGCCTGAAGGGGGGCACGCCGAGCGGGCCGAGCTTGCAGTTGCGGCATCGCGCGTACTCCGTGTGTCAGCGACGGTAGCGGCCCGACGAAGTCGGGAGCTGCGTCTCCCGGGACAGTGTGCCATGCGCAAGGCCGCAGGAATGAGTTGCGGGCAGGGCAAGAATTTCTGGACTTCAGACGAGATACAGCCCTGCAGCAGTGGCCACCAGGGTGAATCGATGCAGCCGAGAAGCGCAGTCGTCGGGGTCGATGCGCGAAGCGCACTTTGTGAACTGACCCGCCGCGGCTGTACGAGCAGAGCGCACGGAGGGCGCGAAGCGAGTTCCGCAGCGCGACCCCGACGGGGAGCATCGCAGGGAACCTCTGCCAGAGGCAGAGGCAAGCCGCCGGAGCTCGGACAGTCATTGCCCCAGCGCCGCCGGTTACCCGATTTGCAACGCGCGCAGCACCCGGTGCTGAATCTTCCCCGTGGCTGTGCGCGGCATGTCCGGCTCGGGTATGAACGCCCAGGAACGCGGGCGCTTGTAGCCGGCCATGCGCGTGCGACACCAGTCGTCCAGCGCCTGCGCTGACAACTCGGCCCCCGGCCGCTGGACGATGACGGCGCGCACGGATTCGCCCCACTTCGCGTCGGGCACGCCGATGACGGCCACGTCCTGCACGCCGGGGTGGCCGGCGAGTACCGATTCCACTTCGG
>JBIKMY010000239.1:0-4153 GCA_044358945.1 Rubrivivax sp. | reverse complement strand
TACGGTGTGGAAGATGCGGTCATCGCCTCGCTGCAGGAAACTTTCCCGGGCATCGACTGGGAGAAGCAGGGCGCCTACTTCTTCCAGCGCGTGATCGAGCATGGCCGCAGGCGCAGCGAAGAGGTTCGCGAGGTGGCCCAGACCGTGCGTGAAGCAGGGCTGGAGCCCTGGAGCGCCGCCGGCACGGCCGAGCGCCAGGCTTACATCGCAGACTTGGCTGACGCCGGTGTCTTCGGCGCGAGAGGCGCACAAGGGTTTGCGCGCAGCGCCGACTGGCGCGTGGAGGCTGATCGCCTCCTGGCCGACATTCAACGGAACCCCTCATGAAAACCCAGGTCGTCATCATCGGCAGTGGCCCTGCGGGCATGCTGCTGTCAGAAATCCTGCACCGCCACGGCATCGAGAGCGTGGTGCTGGAGCGCTCTTCGCGCGAGCACGTGCTGTCGCGCATCCGCGCTGGCGTGCTCGAGAGCACCACGGTGGACGTGCTGCGTGAGAACGGCCTTTCCGCGCGCATGGATGTCGAGGGCCACCCGCACGACGGCATGCGCATCGCCTGGGCGGGCCGTGACAGTTTCTTCGTGGACACGGCCCGCACGCTGGGGCGTCGCTTCATGGTCTACGGGCAGACCTCCATCCAGGAGGACCTGTACGCCGCCGCCGACCGCCGCGGCCAGCCCGTGCTCACGGAAGCCTCTGACGTGGTGCTGCACGACTTCGACGGTGCACCGGGCGCGGGGCCGTATGTCACCTGTGTGCGGCAAGGCCTGGCGCTGCGGATCGACTGCGAGTTCATCGCTGGCTGCGACGGCTTTCACGGTGTCAGCCGCCGCAGCATCCCCGAGACCGTGCGGCGCGAGTACGAGAAGGTCTATCCCTTCGGCTGGCTGGGCGTGATGGCGCGCGTGAAGCCGCTGCCCGACATCACCTACGTCAACAACCCGCGTGGGTTTGCCCTGGCCAGCTACCGCAACGAGAAGCTGTCGCGCTTCTACATTCAGGTGGCGCTGGACGACCAGATCGAAGCCTGGCCTGACGAGCGCTTCTGGCCCGAACTCAAGTCGCGCTTCCCGGCCGAGATGGCTGCTGCCATCGAAGAGGGCCCCACCATCGAGAAGAGCATTGCGCCGCTGCGCAGCTTCGTCTCCGAGCCCATGCGCTACGGCGCCCTGTACCTGTGCGGGGACGCGGCGCACATCGTGCCGCCTACCGGTGCCAAGGGCTTGAATCTGGCGGTGTCGGACGTGTTCTACCTGTCGCGTGCGATCGCACGCTGGTACGGCCAGGGCGACGCCGGCCTGCTGGACCGCTACAGCGAGACGGCCCTGCGCCGCGTCTGGAGCAGCGTGCGCACGAGCTGGTACCTCACCACCCTGCTGCACCGCTTCCCGCACTTCAGCGCCTTCGACCAGAAGGCGCAGGAGCACGAGCTCGAGTACCTCAAGAGCTCGCATTACGCCCAGGCCGCGCTGGCCGAGCAGTACGCGGGCCTGCCTTTTGAATGAGATCCTGGATGAACACGTTTGAGAAGACCCCTGGCTGGCTGGACTGGTACGCTGGCCCGAGCAAGCCCCGCTTTTTGCTTCCGGCCGGTGCGGTGGATGCGCATTGCCACGTCTTCGGCCCCGGCGCCGAGTTTCCCTACGCCCCGGAGCGCAAGTACACGCCCTGCGACGCCAGCAAGCAGCAGCTCTTCGCCCTGCGCGACCACCTCGGCTTTGCTCGTAATGTGATCGTGCAGGCCACCTGCCATGGCGCCGACAACCGGGCCCTGGTGGATGCCTGCATTGCCTCGGGAGGCAAGGCGCGCGGCGTGGCCACGGTGCGCCGCAGCGTCACCGACGACGAGTTGCAGGCTCTGCATGCCGCTGGCGTGCGCGGCGTGCGCTTCAACTTCGTCAAGCGGCTGGTGGACTTCACGCCCAAGGACGTGCTGATGGAGATCGCCGGCCGCGTGGCGCAACTGGGCTGGCATGTGGTCATCTACTTCGAGGCGGTGGACCTGCCCGAACTCTGGGACTTCTTCACCGCCCTGCCTACCACCGTGGTGGTGGACCACATGGGCCGGCCGGACGTGAGTAAGCCCCTCGATGGCCCGGAGTTCTCGCTCTTCCTGAAGTTCATGCGCGAGCACGAGAACGTCTGGAGCAAGGTGAGCTGCCCGGAGCGGCTGAGCCTCACGGGCCCGCGTGCGCTCAACGGTGAGCAGGCCGCCTACCGCGACGTGGTGCCCTTCGCGCGCCGGGTGGTGGAAGACTTCCCCGACCGTGTGCTCTGGGGCACCGATTGGCCCCACCCGAACCTGAAAGACCACATGCCCGATGACGGCCTGCTGGTCGATTTCATCCCGCACATCGCGGTGACGCCCGAACTCCAGCGCAAGCTGCTGGTGGACAACCCGATGCGCTTGTATTGGCCGGAGGAGGTGGCTTGATCCACCGCCATGTTGTCACTTGCCAGCCTGGCCTCAAGCCCGGCGGGCCGTCGCACCCTGCTCCGCTCATGTCCCCCGCCGGCGGCCTCTGGCCCCCGGCTCCTCCTTTACTTCGCTGCGCAGGGTACGCCGTCCCGCCGGGCCGCAAACAAGCTGGTGCGCCACTGGTCGGAAACCTGCAGTACAGGCAGGCCGAGACGGGCGGCGAGCTCCCGCAGCGAAGTAAAGGAGGAGGCGCGGGCGTAGCCTGCGCCGGGGGACATGAGCGGAGGGGGCTTGACGCCCGTCTCGGCTCGCGAAGCGCCGTCGCCCCGCATCTTGACAACTTGCGAACCGATGCCTGTAACTGGCTCGGCTCGCGAAGCGCCGCCCCGATGGCACGTGAGAAGCAGGCACGAAACATTTCTCGGACACACCGTCATGGCACTCAATAAGCCCTACCTCGACATCCCCGGCACCACCATCTTCGATGCCGAGCAATCCCGCAAGGGCTTCCACCTGAACCAGTTCTGCATGAGCCTGATGAAGGCGGCCAACCGGGAGCGCTTCCTGGCGGACCCGCGCGCCTACCTGGACGAATGGCCCATGACCGAGGCGCAGAAGCAGGCCGTGTTGGCGCGTGACCTCAACCGCTGCATCGCCGAGGGTGGCAACATCTACTTCCTGGCCAAGATCGGCGCCACCTACGGCAAGAGTTTCCAGCAGATGGCCGGCAGCATGACCGGCATGACCGAAGAGGAGTACCGCGACATGATGGTCTGCGGCGGACGCTCGGTAGAAGGCAACCGCCTCGTGGGCGAGGAAGGCAGCGCACAAGTGCACCGCCAGCCCCAGGGCAGCAGCACGAAGGCGGGGTTCTGAGCCATGGCACGCATCACCGCCTCCGTCTACACCTCGCACGTGCCGGCCATTGGCGCCGCGCTGGACCTGGGCAAGAGCCACGAGCCCTATTGGCAGAAGGTCTTTTCGGGCTACGAGTTCTCCAAGCAGTGGATGAAGGATCACAAGCCCGACGTCGTCTTCCTGGTCTTCAATGACCACGCCACGGCGTTCAGCCTGGAGATGATCCCCACCTTTGCCATTGGCACGGCTGAGAGCTACGCGCCAGCCGACGAGGGTTGGGGGCCGCGCCCGGTGCCGGTGGTGCAGGGCCATCCGGCGCTGGCCTCGCACATCGCGCAAAGCGTCATTCAGGAAGACTTCGATCTCACCATCGTCAACAAGATGGACGTGGACCACGGCCTGACCGTGCCGCTGAGCCTGATGTGTGGCGCGCAAGACCCGAAGACCGGCGCCTGGCCCTGCCCGGTGATCCCGTTTGCCGTGAATGTGGTCCAGTACCCGGTGCCGTCAGGCCGGCGCTGCTTCGCGCTGGGTCAGGCCATCCGCCGCGCGGTGGAGAGCTTTGACGAGGACTTGAACGTGCACATCTGGGGAACGGGCGGTATGAGCCACCAGCTGCAGGGCCCGCGCGCCGGCCTCATCAACCGCGAATGGGACAACCGCTTCCTGGATCGGCTGATCGACGAACCTGCCGATCTGGCACAGGTGCCGCACATCGACTACGTGCGCGAGGCCGGCAGCGAGGGCATTGAGCTCGTGATGTGGCTGATCGCCCGCGGGGCGATGGCCGATGTGGGCACCTCCGCACCCAAGCCGCGCGTGGCCCATCGCTTCTACCATGTGCCCGCGTCCAACACCGCTGTCGGGCACCTGATC
>JBIKMY010000017.1:0-14002 GCA_044358945.1 Rubrivivax sp. | reverse complement strand
TGCGGTCGGCAGGGTGACCTGAAGCTCCGTGAACCGAGAGTAGGTGGTCGACAGCATCAGGAAGATCAGCACCACCAGCAGCACATCGATGAACGGGATCAGGTTGATCTCCGGCTCATCCGTCACTGCAGAGCGCCTGAATTTCATCAATACGCTCCTGCGCGCCCGCCGTAACCCAGCCGCAGCAGATGCGGCACCATGCGTTCGACGGCCAGTTCCATGCCCAGGCGGTAACTTTCCACCCGACCACGGAAGTAGCGGTGAAACATCAGGGCCGGGATGGCGATGATCAGGCCGAACGCGGTGTTGTAGAGGGCGATGGAGATGCCGTGGGCGAGTTGCTGCGGGTTCTGCCCGCCAGTGCCCGGCGCCTGCGAACCGAAAATCTCGATCATGCCCACCACCGTGCCCAACAGCCCCAGCAAGGGAGCGGCCGTGGCAATGGTGCCCAGCGCGTTCAGGTAGCGCTCCAGGCGGTGCACGGCCGCACGACCAGCGTTTTCTAAGGCCTGACGCAGGTTCTGCTCGGTCAGCCGCGGGTCTGCCATCAGTGCGGTGAAGCCCGCCGCGAGGATGCTGCCCAGCACGGAACTGCTGGCCAGCTTGTCCACTACGTCAGCCGGCGGAACACCCCTGCGCGAGACCGCGATGACCTCGTCGACCAAAGTGGGCGGCAGCACCTGCTGCGCGCGAAGGCTGAAGAAGCGCTCGAAGGTCAGCGCCAGCGCCAGCACCGAGCACACGATGAGAGGCCAGATGGGCCAGCCGGCGGCTTGTATGATGGAAATCAAGGGGATGCCTGTGTGATGCCTTGAACCTGCTTCGGCAACCTGTGCAGACAAGGCGCCTGCCACCGAAGACGCCGACGATATTGCGGCCGATTATGGCTGATGCCCTGGGATGCAGAGGCTTCGCGCAGGGGGCCCCTCGGTCCCCTCATCCAGTCTGTGGATAACTTTGTGGACATCTTTGAGGGCCGGCAAGGGTGCCGCAAGTTCCAGGTTCCCGAACGGCTTGTATCGTTCCAAACGAGATGCCAAAACCATTTCAGGACAATGACTTGCACGACAACATCTGGGTTTCCACGGCATATCTGCCCGCAAGGCCCCGTGGAACGGGGCCTGTGGATGAGTGGGCCTGCAGCGGCGCGGTCCGGCCGGCCGTTTTACCCTGATGGACGTTACAAATTCGCGGCCGCTGGATCGGAGCTGGAGCGTCTCGGCGCTGTTGCTGGCGGTCTCGGATGCTCTGACGGCGCGTTTGGGTGGCATCACCGTGGCGGGGGAGCTGTCGGGTTTCTCCCGCGCCGCCAGCGGGCATTGCTACTTCTCGCTGAAAGACGCCGATGGTGCCCCCGCCTTGGTGCGTTGCGCCATGTTCAGGCGCGCTGCCACTTTGCTGGACTTCGCGCCCACGGATGGCCAGCGGGTGGAGGCCCGGGGACGCCTCGCACTGTATGAGCCGCGGGGTGAACTGCAGTTCGTCGTGGAGTCCATGCGGCGCCAGGGCGCGGGCTCGCTGTATGAAGAGTTCCTGCGGCTGCGGGCGCGTCTGGAGGCGGCGGGGCTGTTCGATCCGCAGCGGCGACGTCCTCTGCCGGCCTTTCCGCAGGTGGTCGGGGTGGTGTCTTCGCTGAGCGCAGCCGCTTTGCAGGATGTCCTGACAGCGATGGCCCGCAGAGCGCCGCATGTGCGCGTCGTGGTCTATCCCTGTCAGGTTCAGGGCAGCGAAGCACCCCCAACCATCGTGCAGGCGCTGCGCCGCGCGGCCGAGCACGGGCAGGCCGACGCCTTGTTGCTGGTGCGGGGCGGCGGATCGCTGGAAGATCTTTGGGCCTTCAACGACGAGAGGGTGGTGCGGGCGGTGTCGGCGTCGCCGCTGCCGGTGGTGTGCGGAGTGGGGCACGAGACCGACGTCACCCTATGCGACCTGGCGGCCGACCTGCGTGCGCCCACGCCCACCGCGGCGGCTGAGCTGGCGGCGCCGTTGCGTGAGGAATGTCTGGGGCGGCTGCAATCGCTGCAAGAGCGCCTGACCAGGGCCTGCAGGCGAACTCTGGAGCGTCAGGCACAGCGTCTTGACCTGCTGGCCGAGCGTGCGCAGCGCCCGCGCCACGCCATTGCCACCCAGTCACAGCGCCTGAGCGCACTGGAGGCCCGGCTGAGGCTGGGCATGCGCAGCCGGGCCCGTCAGCCTGCCTTGACCTTGCAAGGCCTGGAGGGCCGGTGGCAGCGCGCCATGGCTGCCGCCCTGGAGCAGCGACGCTGGCGCCTTCAGGCGCTGGCCAGTCGCCTGGAGGCGGCTAACCCTCGGGGAGTGCTCAAGCGCGGCTACGCATGGGTGGCGCGACCGGACGGTCGGCCGGTGATCCGTGCGGGTGATCTTCGCCCCGGAGATGCCATCGATGCCGTCTTCGATGATGGGCGGGCCAGGGCCGCCGTGGACTCGGTATGGCCCGAACCCACCCAGCCCGACGCGGCCTGACCGTACACAGGACACGTCATCGGGCGCCTGCCTACAATCTGGCCGCTTGGCGACGTTCGCTCGTCGTGCATCCCGAAGGTTTGCGACTTCGGGTGCGCTCGTCATTCACCACAACGACCCGTTCGAGGATCCTCATGGAACACACCCTTCCCGCACTCCCGTTTGCCATCGATGCCTTGGCGCCGCACTACAGCCGCGAGACG
This sequence comes from Rubrivivax sp., assembly GCA_044358945.1. Taxonomy (GTDB): domain Bacteria; phylum Pseudomonadota; class Gammaproteobacteria; order Burkholderiales; family Burkholderiaceae_C; genus Rubrivivax. The sequence continues at coordinate 11,315 of JBIKMY010000017.1, read as the reverse complement.
CTGGAGTTCCACCATGGCAAGCACCACAACGCCTACGTGGTGAACCTGAACAATCTCCAGAAGGGCACCGAGTTCGAGTCCATGACGCTGGAGGAGATCGTCAAGAAGTCCTCCGGTGGCGTCTACAACAACGCCGCCCAGATCTGGAACCACACCTTCTTCTGGAACTGCATGAAGCCCGCAGGTGGCGGTGAGCCCGGTGGCGCGCTGGCTGCGGCCATCCAGGCCAAGTGGGGCTCTTACGCAGCGTTCCGCGAGGCCTTTGTCAAGTCAGCCGTGGGCAACTTCGGCTCCGGCTGGACGTGGCTGGTCAAGAAGGCTGATGGCTCCGTGGACATCGTCAACATGGGTGCTGCCGGCACGCCGTTGACCACCGGAGACACCGCCTTGCTGACCGTGGACGTGTGGGAACACGCCTACTACATCGACTACCGGAACCTGCGCCCGAAGTTCGTCGAGACCTTCCTGGACAAGCTGGTCAACTGGGGTTTCGCGGAGAAGAACTTCGGCTGAAGCGCCCACTGCTGCCCACGACGAAGGCCGGCTATGCCGGCCTTTTTTCTGGCGCGGTGGAATCCAGATCTGGCGGGTTTAGGGTTTGAAGGGGGGACCCTTGAGGCGGAAGCCCGCCTTGATGGCGCGCTTGGAGAACCAGCCCTGGTTCATCTCCAGCGCATAGCGCACGGGCTTTTCCGAACAGTGTGAGGCCTCGGACCGGGGCTTCATATCCGCAATGTTGACCACCGTGCCGTCGTCCTCGATGAAGGCGATCGACAAGGGCAGCAGCGTGTTCTTCATCCAGAAGCAGCGGGGCGCCACATCGTCGAAGACGAACAGCATCCCCTCGTGGGCGGCCATCTCGGTACGCATCATCATGCCGATCTGCTGCTGCTGTGGCGTCTGGGCCAGTTCCGCGACGATGTTGTGCATACCGGCTTGCAACTGAACCGTGGGCAGGCGGGGTTGCGGCGCCTGCTGGGCCCAACCCGGTCGACCCATCATCCAGACCAGCAGGACAAGCGCCACGGCGGCCAAAACGCTGAAGCGGCGACCGCGATGCATTGCGGGCTTGCTAGTTGCCGCGCGTGCAATGAACCATGGGAAGTGCTTGACGCAGGTCATGACGTGAGGGAGAGTTTTCTCTCATCATTATGGGATGTCCTCAATCAGCGCTCCGTGAACGTGGTGCACCCGCCCCAGCCGCCACGCCGCTCGACATGAACCCTGCCGAAGCTCTTCCGGCCCTGTCGGCCTGCACGCTTGTGTCCGCGAATGGGCAGGCTCCTGGGCCTGCGGTGGACGAGCCGGAAGAGGTGGCTCGTTTCACTCGGTGGGAGACCGATGCCGACGGGTCGCGGCGCGGGGTGTCGTCGTTCCAGCTCTCCGGCATGCACTGCGCGGCTTGCGCCGGCATCATCGAGAATGCCGTGGCGGCGCTGGACGGCGTTCATGAAGTGCGGGTCAGCGCCAGTGCGCAGCGGGCCACCGTGCATTGGGACCCCACGCGCACCCGCCCTTCACGGGTGGTCGAGGCGGTCCGACGCGCGGGTTATGAAGCCGCGCCTGATGCAGCGCTCGCCGCCCGGGATCTTCGCCAACAGGAGCATCGGCACTCGCTGTGGAGGCTGTTCGTTTCGGGCTTCCTGGCCATGCAAGTCATGATGATGGCCACCCCTTCCTATGTGGCGGCCCCGGGCGAGTTGAGCCACGACCTGAGGCAGTTGCTCAACTGGGGTAGCTGGATCCTGTCGGTGCCGGTGCTGTGGTTTGCAGGCATGCCGTTCCTGCGCGGCGCATGGGTCTCGCTTCGTACTCGGCTCATCGGCATGGACGTGCCAGTGGCGCTGGGCCTGCTGGTGACCTTCGTGGCCAGCACGGCCGCCACCTTCGACCCCGCCGGCCCTTTCGGCGAAGAGGTGTACTTCGACTCGCTGACCATGTTCCTGGCCTTCCTGTGGCTGGGTCGCTTCCTGGAAATGCGTTCCCGCCACCGCGCCGCCGAAAGGCTGGAATCCACGGCGGGTGCCATGCCCCAGACGGCCTGGCGGGTGGCGGAGGACGGCTCTACCTTGCAGGTCAGCCTGCATCGCCTGGTGGTGGGCGACCGGGTACGGGTGACGCGAGGCGGCGTGGTGCCTGCTGACGGTGAGTTGTTGGCGGACGGAGCAGACGTCTCCGAGGCCCTGATCACCGGTGAGTCCGCTGCGGTGTCGCGCCGCAGGGGCGAGGACCTGTGGGCTGGCAGTCTGAATCTGGGGGCCCCCTTTGACATGCGGGTGGTCAAGCTCGGTGCGGATACCCGGCATGACGCCATCGTGGCGCTGATGCGCGAGGCCCTGTCCTCGCGTCCCGCGTCGGTGCGTCTGGCGGACCGCTGGGCAGGCCCCTTCCTGTGGGCCGTGTTGGCTCTGGCTGCACTGGCCGGGCTGGCCTGGTGGTTCATTGAGCCGGCACGCGCCCTTTGGGTGGTGGTGTCCGTGCTGATCGTGACCTGTCCATGTGCTCTGTCGCTGGCCACGCCCTCCACGCTGGTGGCTGCCGCCGGAGGCTTGGCACGGCGAGGCGTGCTGCTGCGCCGTCTGGACACTCTGGAGGCGATGTCCAGCGTGCAGCAGATCTTTCTGGACAAGACCGGCACCTTGACCGAGGACCGGTTGCAGCTGCGCCGGGTGAAGCTGCTGGACACGCGCACGGTGGCCACCGAAGCACAGGCGTTGATGCTGGCTGCCGGCCTGGCGCAATGGTCCGCTCATCCGCTGTCCCGCGCGCTGGCCGAGGCTCACACCCCCGACCGCGCTTTCGAGCACGCTCATGAGCCCCACGCAGACCCGGCGGGCCTTGCCATATGGCGAGGCGTGTCCGAAACCCCGGGTGCCGGATTGCAGGCCATGGATGCGCAGGGTCGGCGCTGGCGCCTGGGGTCTGTGGCGTGGGCGGTGGAGGAGGCCGGGCCGGATACCGGAGCTGTGAACGGGCACGGCGTGGTGCTGTCCTGCATGGGTCGGCCTGTGGCGACCTTCAGCTTCGAGGAGTTCATGCGCGGCGGTGCCCAGGATGCGGTGTCGCGCCTGGCGGGCGCCGGCTTGCGCCTGGCTTTGCTGTCGGGCGACAGCGCGGGGCGTGCGAATGTGCTGGCACAGCGCTTGGGCCTGCAGGAGTGCCATGCGGGCCTGTCCCCCGAGGACAAGTTGTCCCTGTTGAGGCAGGCCCAGGCCCGTGGCTTGAAATGTGCAATGGTGGGCGATGGCCTGAACGATGCGCCGGTGCTGGCCGCAGCAGACGTGTCGGTGGCCATGGGCCACGGTGCACTGGCTGCCCGCGAAGGTGCGGATGCCGTGATCGTGTCAGGGCGGCTCGATGCGCTGGCAGAGCTTCATCACACGGCGCACCGAACGATGGCCATCGTCCGGCAGAACCTGTCATGGGCTGTGGCCTACAACGCCATCTGCATTCCGCTTGCGCTCGCGGGCTGGCTGCCGCCCTGGGCTGCTGGCCTGGGCATGGCGGCCAGTTCGCTGCTGGTCATGCTCAATGCCCAGCGCGCGGGGTCGTAAGGCTGGCGCCGGCTTGAGCCGCCAAGCTCCGTTTCCATGGACATTCTCTACCTGCTGATTCCGTTGTCGGCTGTGCTGGTGCTGGGCATCGTGGCGGTCTTCGGCTGGGCCGTGCATGGCGGGCAGTTCGACGATCTGGAGCGCGAGGGTCAGCGCTTTATCGTCGAAGACCCGGAAGCGCTTGATGAAGGTCAAGCCTCCAGCGAGGTGGCCCCGCAACAATCCTCCAGAAGGCCTGAATAGCGGGCCTTGGCGCTCTGTGGAGGGCGCTGGTGCCAGGCGAACCCGAGAACTCGCCAGGAGGCACGAGGTGGCATCTCGGCTGAGGGCAGGAGGATCTTGATGAAGACTGACCAGCGCGACGCAAGCGTCGCCTATTTCGACACGCCGGTTCGGTGGTTCGCACTTGCAGCGGTGCTGTGGGGCGTGGTGGGCATGCTGGTGGGCGTGATCATCGCCGCCCAGTTGGCGTGGCCTGAACTGAACCTGGGCATTCCCTGGCTGAGCTACGGCCGCCTGCGGCCGCTTCACACCAATGCCGTCATCTTCGCCTTTGGCGGGTGCGTGTTGTTCGCCACCGCATACCACGTGGTGCAGCGCACCGGCCAGACACGGCTCTTCGCGCCCGGCCTGGCGTTGTTCACGTTCTGGGGTTGGCAACTGGTGATCGTGCTGGCAGCACTTTCCCTGCCCCTGGGCCTGACCTCCGGCAAGGAGTACGCCGAGCTGGAGTGGCCCATCGACCTGCTGATCGCCGTGGTGTGGGTGGCGTTCGCGGTGGTGTTCTTCGGCACCGTGGGTACGCGCAAGGTGCGTCACATCTACGTCGCCAACTGGTTCTTCGGCGCCTTCATCATCGCGGTGGCCCTGCTGCACATCGTCAACAGCGCGGCGATCCCGGTCAGCCTGACCAAGAGCTACTCGGCTTACGCCGGGGTGCAGGACGCCATGGTGCAGTGGTGGTACGGCCACAACGCCGTGGGCTTCTTCCTCACCGCCGGCTTCCTGGGGATGATGTACTACTACATCCCCAAGCAGGCCGAGCGGCCGGTCTACAGCTACCGGCTGTCCATCGTGCACTTCTGGGCGCTGATCTTCACGTACATGTGGGCCGGCCCGCACCACCTGCACTACACCGCGCTGCCGGACTGGGCGCAGTCCATCGGCATGATCTTCTCGCTGGTGCTGCTCGCACCCAGCTGGGGCGGCATGATCAACGGAATCATGACGCTGTCGGGAGCTTGGCACAAGCTGCGCGACGACCCGATCCTGAAGTTCCTCATCGTGTCCCTGTCGTTCTACGGCATGTCCACCTTCGAGGGCCCGATGATGTCCATCAAGACGGTCAATGCGCTGAGCCACTACACCGACTGGACGGTGGGCCACGTGCACTCCGGCGCGCTGGGCTGGGTGGGCCTGATCTCCATGGGCTCTCTGTACTACCTGATTCCCCGCATGTACGGGCGCAAGCAGATGTACAGCGTCAAGGCCATCGAGCTGCACTTCTGGATCGCCACCATCGGCATCGTCCTGTACATCGCGGCGATGTGGATCGCCGGGGTGATGCAAGGCCTGATGTGGCGGGCGGTGAACCCTGACGGTACGCTGGTCTACAGCTTCGTGGAGAGCGTGAAGGCGACCTATCCCTTCTACGTCATCCGTCTGCTCGGTGGCGTGTTGTACCTGTCAGGCATGTTGCTCATGGCCTGGAACGTGGCGATGACGGTGCTCTCCGGGCGCCCGGAGGTCGCTCAGGTCCCGGCGGTCAACGTGGCACACGCCTGAGGCAAGGAGGCTCCAAATGGCTCAAACAAACCAGACCCCGAAAGGCCACGAGCGCATCGAGACCAGCAACTTCCTGATGATCGTACTGATCCTTGTGGCGGTTGCGGTGGGCGGTCTTGTGGAAATCGTGCCCCTGTTCTTCCAGCGCTCCACCACGCAGCCGGTGGAAGGCCTGAAGCCCTACACGGCGCTGCAGCTGGCTGGCCGCGACATCTACATCCGGGAGGGTTGCTACAACTGCCACTCGCAGATGATCCGCCCGTTCCGTTCCGAGACCTTGCGTTACGGGTCCTATTCCAAGGCCGGCGAATTCGTCTACGACCACCCGTTCCAGTGGGGCAGCAAGCGCACGGGCCCTGACCTGCACCGCGTCGGGGGCAAGTACAACGATGAGTGGCACAGACTGCACCTGATCTCTCCCCGGTCGCTGGTGCCCGAGTCCAACATGCCCGCCTACCCCTGGCTGGAAACGGCTCAGATCGATCCCGCGTCCATGGCTCCTCGCCTGAAGGCCTTGCGCACGCTGGGCGTGCCTTACTCCGACGAGGAAGTGAAGGCAGCCGGTGAAGCCGTCAAGGGCAAGACGGAACTGGACGCGCTGGTGGCCTATCTGCAGGTGCTGGGCACCGCGGTGAAGTGAGGTGACCCATGGACATCAATGACCTTCGCAGCGCTGTCACCGTGATCAGCCTGCTGCTGTTTGTCGGGCTGGTGGCGATGACCCTGAAGCGCTCGCGCCGCAGCGAATTCGAGGAGGCAGCCCAGTTGCCGTTTGCAGAAGACATTTCCCGGGAGGACCGGCCATGAGCGACTTCATTTCCGGCGGTTGGTCCGTCTACATCGCCGCTGTCACCATCGTGGGGCTGGTGGCTTGCCTGGCCTTGCTGATCATCGCCAGCAGGCGCAAGGTGATGTCGGACGACAACACCACCGGCCATGTGTGGGACGAAGACCTGAGGGAGTTGAACAACCCGCTGCCGCGTTGGTGGATGTGGCTGTTCGTCATCACGGTGGTGTTTGCCGGCGCCTACCTGGCCCTGTACCCCGGGCTGGGCAGCCACCCCGGTTCCCTGAAATGGAGCAGCAGTGGCCAGCTTCAGGCCGAGACCGACAAGGCGGTGGCCGCCATGGCGCCGGTGTATGCCCGGTACGCCTCCATGAGCGCCGCGGATCTGGCCAAGGAGCCCCAGGCCATGGGCATTGGGGAGCGTCTGTTCCTCAACAACTGCGCCGCTTGCCACGGCTCCGATGGCCGGGGCAGCAAGGGCTTCCCCAATCTGGCCGACGGCGACTGGCTCTGGGGCGGCACCCACGATGCCGTCAAGGAAACCATCACCAAAGGGCGCAACGGGATGATGCCTGCGATGGCCGCGGCGCTGGGCAGCGCAGACGATGTTCGCAATGTGGCCCATCACGTGCTGAGCCTGTCCGGCAGCGCACACGACTCCGTGGCCGCTGCGCTGGGCAAGCCGAAATTCTCGGCCTGCTCAGGCTGCCATGGCGCTGACGGCAAAGGCAACCAGGCCTTGGGGGCGCCGAACCTGACCGACAAGGTCTGGCTGCATGGTTGGGGCGAGCAGGCCATCGTGAACATCATCACCAACGGCAAGGACAACGCGATGCCGGCCCAAGCCGCCCGCCTGACGCCGGAGCAGGTCCACGTGCTGGGCGCCTACGTCCTGAGCCTGTCGCAGTCGACGGCCGTGGCGTCCAGGTGAATTCAGGTGCGTTGAACGGCTTGTCCCGTCCATGAACCAGGCTGCCCGCGTGACAGCGCCGCCCGACGATGACGCCTCGGGCGCCATCGTTTCGCTGTACCAGACTCAGCGCAAGATCTATCCCAGGTCGGTGACGGGATGGTTCGTGCGCTGGCGTTGGGTCCTGGTGTTCGCCACCCAGTTCCTGTACTACGGGCTTCCATGGTTGCAGTGGAATGACCGCCAGGCGGTGCTGTTCGACCTGGCCAGCAGGCGGTTCTACATCTTTGACCTGGTCCTGTACCCGCAGGATTTCATCTACCTGACCGGCCTGCTGGTGGTCAGCGCCTACGCCCTGTTCCTGTTCACCGCCGTGGCGGGACGATTGTGGTGTGGCTACGCTTGCCCGCAGACGGTCTACACCGAGATCTTCATGTGGGTGGAGCGGCATATCGAGGGCGACCGCGCGGCCCGCATGCGCCTGGACGGCGGTGCCTGGACCCTGAAAAAACTGTGGCGCAAGGGCGCCAAGCACGCCGCCTGGCTCCTCATCGCGCTGTGGACCGGCTTCACCCTGGTGGGCTATTTCACGCCCATCCAGTCCTTGTGGTCGCAGGCCCAGACGCTGGACTTCGGCCCCTGGGAGTCGTTCTGGGTCTTGTTCTACGGGTTTGCCACCTACGGCAATGCCGGCTGGATGCGCGAGCAGGTGTGCAAGTACATGTGCCCGTATGCCAGGTTCCAGAGCGCGATGTTCGACAAGGACACGCTCATCATCAGCTACGACGCGGCCCGTGGCGATCCTCGCGGTGCTCGGGGCCGGCGCGCCGATCCCAAGAGCCTGGGATTGGGCGACTGCATCGACTGCGGCCTGTGCGTGCAGGTCTGTCCCACCGGCATCGACATCCGCAAGGGCCTGCAGTACGAATGCATCGGCTGTGCCGCATGCGTCGATGTCTGTGACGGCGTGATGGACAAGATGGGCTACGCCAAGGGGCTGGTTCGTTACGCCACGCAAAACAGCATGGCCCAGGGGTGGTCCGCACGCCAAATGTGGTCTCGGGTGTTCCGTCCTCGGGTCCTGATCTACACCGGCATTCTGGTGCTGATCTGTGCGGGCCTGGCGGTCAGCCTCTGGCTGCGCGAGCCCTTCAAGGTGGATGTCGTGCGAGACCGCGGCACCCTGGCGCGGGTGGTGGAGGATGGTCGCGTCGAGAATGGCTACCGCCTCCAGATCATGAACGCCACCGAGCACACCCAGCGCTATCGCATCACCGCCAGCGGACTGCAAGGCGCGCAGGTGGTGGGGCGCCGCGAAGTGGATCTGGGCCCAGCCGAGGCCCGCTGGCTGCCTCTGGCGGTGCAGGTGCCCGCCGAGGTGGCATCCCTCGCCGGGTCGGGCGCCCATGGACTGACCTTTGACATCGAGCGCCTGGAGGGCCCGGGTCAGCCGTCGACCACCGTCTCAGAGCGCTCCACGTTTGTGATTCCGAGGTGACATCATGATTCGACCGGAAGATTCCGCATCAACAGCCGCTACACAGCCCTGGTGGCGGGTGGGCATGGTCTGGCTGGTCTTGAGCGGTCCGCTGGCCGTGGTGGTGGCGGGCATTGCCACAGCCGTGATCGCGGCGAGGGGCGCAGAGCCTGTCCTGACTTCGCAAACAGTTGAGAAATTTGCCGACAGGCCGGCTGTTCAGGGCCGCAACCACGCGGCAACCGCTCAAACTCCGCCATAAGGCACGGGCTGGCCGCGGCGGCCCAGCCGGGGCAACCGCTCAGCAGCTGCTTGAGTTGACGATCTGCCGCAAGGCGTCTTGGTCGACGATGCGGATCTGGCGCTGCTTGACTTCCAGCACGCCGTCATCCTGGAGGCGGGAGAAGGTACGGCTCACGGTTTCCAGTTTCAGACCCAGGTAGCTGCCGATTTCCTCGCGCGTCATGCGCAGCACGAGTTCGCTACGCGAGAAGCCCCGGGCGTGCAGCCGCTGTGTCAGGTTCAGCAAGAAGGCTGCCACGCGCTCCTCGGCACGCATGCTTCCCAGCAACAACATCACGCCGTGGTCTCGGACGATTTCGCGGCTCATGATCTTGTGGAACACCCGCTGCAACTCGGAGATCTGCAGCGACAGGCCTTCGAGGTCATGGAACGGAATGACGCAGACCGTCGAATCTTCCAGCGCAACGGCGTCACAGGCGTGGCGATCCGTGCTGATCCCGTCCAGACCCAGCAGTTCGCCGGACATCTGGAAACCGGTGACCTGATCGCGTCCGTCCTCGGCAGAGACGCAGGTCTTGAAGAAACCCGTTCGCACTGCGAACAGCGACTGGAATGCGTCTCCTGTTCGGAACAGGGTCTCACCTCGGGGAATGCTGCGCCGATGGGCCACCAATTCGTCCAGTTGGGCCACCTGGTCGGTCGACAGGCCCACCGGCAGGCACAACTCACGCAGGTTGCAGTTCGAGCAGGCAGCCTTGATGGGGCCGATGCGGACAGGTGTGGCTACGGTCATGAATCCGATCCTCCGGCGGTCGCGCCCCACCTCGTTGATGACTGCTGCCTCCAACGAAGGGGAGCTGCTTGTTGCTTTTTTCTTCAGGCATGCCTCATGGGCTGCCGATGCTTGTTCCAGGTCAAGCCCCCTCAGGCCTGCCCGAGTCAAAGTGTATTCGCATGAATGAGCCGATTGAACAGACCCGGGAGCAGTTCCCGCGGCAACTCCTGCAGGAACTGGACACGCCAGGGCCACGCTACACCTCCTACCCGACAGCCGATCGCTTTCGGGAGCCGTTTGATGCCGGGATCTACCAGGCTGCGCTGCGTGAGCGCGCCGGTGGACAGCGCGTGGGCTCGCTGGCGCCACTGTCGCTGTACGTTCACATTCCCTTCTGCGAATCGGTTTGCTACTACTGTGCATGCAGCAAGGTGGTGACGCGACGGCATGAGCGGTCCGGACCCTACCTGCGGGCGTTGGAGCAGGAGATGGGTCTGCACTCGGCTGTGATCGGCCGGGCGCAACCGGTCTCCCAGTTACACCTGGGCGGCGGAACCCCCACGTTTCTGACAGACGAGGAACTGGCAGGGCTCATGGGGGCCATCCGCCGGCACTTCAAACTTGACGCGCAGACGGAGATCTCGATTGAGGTGGATCCGCGAACGGCCCACCCTGCGCGACTGCAGGCCCTGGCGGACATGGGTTTCAACCGGGTCAGCTTCGGCGTGCAGGACTTCAACCCGGAGGTCCAGCGAGCCATTCACCGGGAGCAACCCTTCGAACAGGTGCGTGAGTTGATGCATGCCGCGCGCCAGGTGGGCTTCACCTCCATCAACACCGACCTCATCTACGGGTTGCCGCTGCAGACCGCAGAGTCCTTTGCCACCACCGTGGCCCAGGTGGCCAGCCTGCGCCCCGACCGGATTGCGCTTTACGCCTACGCCCATCTACCGTCGCGCTTCAAGCCACAACGGCGAATCCCTCAGGCGGCATTGCCGGCGCCGCAGACCCGCCTGGACATGCTGTCCCATGCGATTTCAGGCTTTCTGACGCACGGTTACAGCTACATAGGCATGGACCACTTCGCGCTCCCGGACGATGCGCTGGCGGTGGCCAAGCGCCAGGGCCGCCTGCACAGGAACTTTCAGGGCTACACCACCCAGCCCGAAAGCGATCTGATCGCCCTGGGTGTGTCCGCCATCGGCAGGGTAGGGGCCGTCTACGCGCAGAACGCCAAGACGCTGGAAGCCTATGAAGAGGCCCTGCAACAAGGCCGCTGGCCCACCGTGCGCGGGCTGCAGGCCAGTCGCGACGACCTGGTGCGCCGTTCGGTCATCATGGCAATCATGTGTCAGGGCCGGGTCGATTTTGAAGCGATCGAGTGTGCCCACCTCGTTCCGTTCGACAGCTACTTCGCCACCGAACTGGAGCGTCTGGAGGCATTTCAGGTGCGAGGCTTGCTGGAATTCGAGTCCGGCGGCCTGCAGGTCACTCCCCAGGGCTGGTATTTCGTGCGAGCCATCGCCATGACCTTCGACAAGTACCTCCAGACCGATCTGGACCGGTCGCGGTTTTCCCGCATCATCTAGCCATGGATCTGGCTCTGGCCTTGACGGGACTCCTGATGGGTCTGGCTGGCGCACCGCATTGCACCGCGATGTGCGGCCCCGCCTGCGCTGCACTGTTGCGCGGGGCCGACCGGTCTGCGCGGCCGGGCGGTGGCCTGCAGGCACTGCCTTCCAACGGCGCGGTTGTGTGGCTGTTTCACGGCATGCGCGTGGCGG